>JALULO010000156.1 GCA_027056215.1 Campylobacterales bacterium
GATAACGACACTATCTTGTTTGGGTACATTTAAACCTGCATAAATCTTTTCTAGTGCGATTTTAAGGAATGGATGTGTTTCACTTCCAAACTCATGTAGTGAATTTGGATTACCATACATTTGGCAGAAAAACGGCTCCATTGCCAATTTTACCTGTGGGTCAACAATCGTTGTTGCGTTGTTGTCTAAATAGACTCTCATATTCTCTCCAGTGTTTTAATGGGACTTATATTGTCCTAATTGTACTATTTGTTACTTTAAACGATACTTATAAGTGTTTTTTTAGTTTCTTCGAAGCTTTCACATGCATCAGGCGCTTGTTTTAAAAATTCTTCTAATGATGCTTTTTTAGCAATTGCCTCATCTAGTTCAGGATCATTGCCTTGTGTATAAGCACCGATACGAATCAAAACTTCATTCTCTTTTAATAGCGAAAACATCCTTTTAAATTTCATAGCTGCGGTTTTATGTTTATCATCAATCACATCTCCCATCACCCTAGAGGCAGAGTTTAGTATATTGATCGGAGGGTAAATACCAAAGTCAGTCATCTCCCGACTAAGTACAATATGTCCATCTAAAATACTTCGACTTTGATCAGCGATAGGGTCGCTCATATCATCACCTTCAATCAAAACCGTAAAAAATGCTGTTATCGATCCTTTTCCTTCCTCTTTTCCTGCACGCTCCATCAATTGTGCTAGTAGGGTTAAAGAAGAGGGCGGATAGCCTTTGGATGTAGGCGGTTCGCCCAAAGCCAAGCCTATCTCTCTTTGTGCCATAGCAAAACGTGTAACAGAGTCCATGATAAAGAGAACATCTCGTCCTTGTTCTTTAAAATACTCAGCAACACTCATGGCTGCAAATGCACCATATTTTCGCATCAAAGAGGAGTCATCACTGGTTGCAACAATAATCACGGTATCGGTTAAATCCCCACCAAGATTTTTGGCAATAAATTCAGGAATTTCTCTACCTCTCTCTCCTATAAGTGCTACTATCTTAATTGGAGCTTGTGCACCTCTTACGATCATACCCATCAGGGTTGATTTTCCAACACCACTGCCTGCAAAGATACCTACTTTTTGACCAATCCCCGTTGTGAGTAATCCATCGATTGTCTTAACACCGACACTAAACTTTTCTTCGATCAATCCTCTTTTCATCGCGTCGATAGGGGCTTTAATGATAGGCATAGGCGTACCGCCGTAAATCTCACCTTTGCCGTCTTTTGGTTTCATGAGTGGATCTACAACACGACCCAGCAGTGCATTGCTGACAGGAATATTTAGACCTTCTTCGTCAATATAGGCTTTATCACCGATTTTTAAGCCCTCTACAAAGCCAAAAGGGGAGACAAAAAAAGAGTTTTTTTGGAGTTCTGTTACCATACCCAAACGCTCTTCACCTTCAAAAGATATGATTTTGATAATATCTCCGATACTAGGTTTTAGCCCAGTGATCTCTATGTTTGAAGCACTGATGTTTTCTACTTCTCCAAAAGATTTATTGATATTGGCATTTTTTAATTTTTCAGCGATAGAAGAGAGTTTCATCAATATCTTGCAGGTGGTGGGGTATTGATAAAGTTTAAAAATTCACTACGGGTTGCCCTTTGACGAAACATTCCGCGAAGTGCTGAAGAGGTTGTGGTAGAGTTTACTTTTTCTACGCCACGCATCTCCATGCACATATGGCGTGCTTGAATCACAACACCCACACCTTTTGGTTGTATCACGTCTGTGATAGCATCGGCAATCTGTTCTGTCATCTGCTCTTGAATCTGTAATCTTCTGGCAAACACTTCTACCATTCTAGGTATTTTAGAGAGTCCGACAACTTTGCCATCAGGAATATAAGCGACATGGGCACGACCGATGATAGGGAGTAGATGATGTTCGCACATAGAGTAAAACTCTATATCTTTTATAAGAACCATCTCATCATTGCTGCTTGAAAAAAGTGCTTCGTTCAAAATCTCTTCAGGATCTTGCTGATACCCTTTTGTCATAAATTGGAATGCTTTAAAAACACGTTCAGGTGTTTTGATTAAGCCTTCTCTATTGGGGTCTTCTCCTATGATAGAGAGCATATTTTTTACTGATTGTTCAAATTGTTGTTTATTTTCCATAACGCGTATGATAGCGTAACTTACCCCAAAACCCCATGAAGTACTGTGCCAGCTATAACGATGATAAATCCGATAACTTCAGCGATTATAAAAGGAGGTTCGAGTAAGGTTTTGTATTCTTCACTGGTTTTATATGGTATCTTCATAGGGACTCCTAAAATGATTGGATAACTATTAAATCGTCTTATTTGTTAAAAACTTTAGACCTATTAAATAAAAAGTTAATAAAAATGTAACTTTAATATGTAAAAAAAGTTTCACTTTCTTTCAGTATAATATATCAATACACTACGTTCAAGGATTCACCCATAAGCCTCCAAAACAAAGAAGTTGAAGCTATTTTAGCATCTAAAAAAAAGCTCTTAACCGAAATATATTTTGATCTGCAACGGTATTATGAAACAAAATATGGTCATGATACGCTGGTTTTGATGGAGATTGGATCATTTTTTGAAGTGTACGAAGTGAACAATGACAAAGAACAGATTGGTAAAGCAAAAGAGATTTCAGAACTTTTAAATATTCAGCTAACGCGAAAAAATAAATCTATCATCGAAAATTCTGTAAAAAATCCTTTACTGGCTGGTGTGCCTTCTGTATCCGTTGAGCGTTATTTAAATCGTATTATCCAGAGTAAACGTTATACGGTTGTATTGGTGAAGCAAAAAGGTGAACCACCCAATGTAAAACGCTATGTTTCCAATATTATCTCGCCTGGTACCAATTTTGATTATGTTTCTGAACCAAATGAAAATAATGTTGCTTCACTGATTATCGATGAGAACAATGGTCTCTATTCCTTAGGATATAGTGCCATCGACGTAAGTACGGGAAAAACGATGGTCAATGAAATACACAGTACAAGTGAAGATAAAACATTTGCGCTGGATGAAGTTTTCACACTTTTGCAATCTTACCACACATCTGAAGTTTTACTCACCTTTGCCTCTGAAAAAATAGACAAAGAGTGGGTGTTAAGTTACTTAGAAATTATAGGAAATTATCACTATAGCTATAACAAATGTCGTTTGAAGATAGCGTATCAAAATGAACTCTTTGCCAAAGTGTTTATGATCAAATCGTTTTTATCACCTATCGAGTATCTTGATTTAGAACGTTATGCTTTTGCGAGTGAATCTTTGGCTATTTTATGTGATTTTATCATAGAACATGATCCTTCTTTGTTGGAAAAGATGTATCGACCAAAGTTTTTAACAGCAGATCGCTTTGTTTATCTTGGAAACAATGCCCTTGAACAACTGGGTATCATTTCACGAAATAGTGGGGATAAAACTTTGCTAAGTTTAATCGACCAAACATCGACTGCGATTGGCAAAAGAGTTATCAAAGAGCGTTTACTAAATCCTATATGTGATTTAAAAATCTTAGAAGAACGTTTTGCATTGAGTGAAAAACTGTTGCCAAATTTTAGACAGTTTGAAAACTTACTCAAGCAGATATATGATTTAGAGCGTATATTGAGGCGTATCAAACTGAAAAAATTGCATCCGTTTGAATTGGGTTACTTATTCACATCGTTAGAGTCTGTACGTGAAATACTCAAAGTAGAAAGTGAAGAGTCGATCTCAGTGGACAAAACACTTTCGGAAGAGACGATGGATTTTTTGCATCATTTGGTGCATACGTTTGATCTTGATCTCTGTGCAAAAGTTTCCAAAAATCAAATCGGTGAAAACTTTTTTCATGAAGGCATCTATCCTGCGATTGATACACTCGTTCACGAGCAAAAAATGCAACTCTACAAGATAGAAACCATCGCAAAACATATCAACAAACTTTTTGAGGGGCAAAATGGTGAATATGCAACAGTAAGCTATCTGGAAAGTGAAGGTTATTTCATCACTATGACAAAAAACCGTTATACAATGATCGAGGAGAGTTTGCAAAATAGTTTTATTACGATCGAAGAGAGTCACTACTTTTTTAAAGATTTTTCGATCAAAAAACTTAAAAATTCAGTTAAAATCACATCAGAACTTTTTGAAGAGATATCATCCTCTTACATTGCCAATCAGGTAAAGATGATTGCTTTGGTGAAAAAACGATATGATGAAAGTCTTGAAGAGATAGAGCGTCGATATGCTCTGTTCTTGGAACAAATCATCATGCATATCGGCACGTTGGATGTTGCGATTAGCAATGCTAAATGTGCAACACTTTATCGTTATACCAAGCCTGAGTTATTGGAAAAGTGTGATGAGCCCTTTTTTGAAGCGGTAGGATTACGCCATCCAATCATCGAATCCCGTGAAGAAAATGGTATCTATGTGCCAAATGATATCTACTTGGGTAAAAAACAGCCTGATATTGAAGCAGAACATATAACACTGGAAGCCAGCAGTGATGATGAGGTGAGAGGTATTTTGCTCTACGGTATAAACTCTAGTGGTAAATCTTCTTTGATGAAAGGTGTAGGGATTGCTGTGATACTGGCACAAGCTGGTTTTTTTGTACCCGCAACGCAGCTGAGATTTACGATGTATGACAAACTTTTTACACGTATTGTTTCTAAAGATAATCTTTATAAAGGACTTTCAACGTTTGCCATAGAGATGTTGGAGTTAAAAAATATATTTAATCGTGCCAATAAATATAGTCTTATTCTTGGCGACGAGATATGTCATGGTACAGAAACAGAGTCTGCTTTAGCGATTGTTGCAAGTGCTGTGATGAAGTTACATGATTTAAAAGCATTTTATATTTTTGCAACGCACTTACATCAACTAATCTCGCTTAAAGAGATACAAGAACTTAGTGCTATTGTATTTTTACATCTTGGTGTGCAGTATGATGAACTTAACGATAAACTACAATACAATCGTAAACTAGAGATCGGAAGCGGAAGTTCTCTATACGGGCTTGAATTTGCAAAATCTTTACACCTAGACCATGATTTTATCAAGCAAGCGTATGATTTACGTAAAAAGATGAGTGGTGAATATAGTGAGCTTGAACTTCTCAAAAAACAAAAAAGAAGTAAATATAACAAAAGTATGTTTTTAACAAAATGTGCACTGTGTAGCAAAAGTGTTGAAGATGTACACCATATCAAAGCACAAATGTTTGCTGATGATGGTGGAAATATAGACCATTTTCATCAAAATCATCGCTTTAATCTAATCCCACTTTGTAAAGAACATCACAAAAAAGTCCATGAGGGAAAGATTATGATCAGTGGTTTTGTGATGAGCGAAGAAGGCTTAAAATTACACTATGATGAAAAGACCTGATACAGGGTATCTATATAAATAATGTATATAACAGTTTTTCTTGTTATAATTAAAAATATATGATTATAATGAGGAATTAAGCTAATGCAAATAGAAGGTTTTTTGGGTACACGGGCAGATATCATTGTAGATACTGTCATGGTAGCTTCTACTTTGTTGCCTTTTTTCTTGATTATTGCAATCAGATATGCACAAAAAGAAAAATATGATACGCATAAATGGTTACAAATTGTTCTTTTTACGGTAGTAAATATTTTGGTAATTGGACTTGAAGTAGATATTCGGATTGGTGGATTAGATAAAGTTATCTCCCAAAGTCCTTATCATGATAGTACAGAGCTTTTATCTATCTTCCTAATCCATCTATTTTTTGCTATATCGTCAACACTATTATGGTTATGGTTGATTGTAGTTTCTGCAAAACGCTATCCCATTCATTTTACATTTCCACATAAAAAATATGGAAAAATTGTATTTGTAGATATTGTGATGACGATGCTTACCGGTTGGATATTATATGCGATGGTGTTCGCTAACTAATTTTTTCACATTTTGATGGTACAATTCACCTAAAGAACATACAAAGGTGAAAAGATGCAAAAAATTTACGATTCTATAGTCGCATTATCGTTGATTGTCGCAATCAGTGGTTGTACTTCAACAGGAACTGATGGTACTTATACTGGGGATCAGAATCAAAATCAAGAGCAAGTTCAGAATGGACAATCGGCTGTTCAAGAAAGTGTTGTACCTCCTCAAAGTCAGGGTACGGGGTTAGGATATGATTTATCAGGATATCTTTTACCTGTAAAGACATTGGAAAATCAATCGGTCTATAAAGATTTTACGATTACAACACAAGATAGCAATGGCTATTTTACACAGCAACAACAGATTGTGAAACGATATCTTTCAGGTTATAAAAATGATATTAGACAGCCTGTTGTGAATATATTTGAAGGTAACGCACCAAATCAACTTCTTGTAGAGAAAGATGTTGTAACACAAAACCGTATTTCTGTTTTTAACTACAATGGGGATGGTAATTTAGTAACACAGGAACAGTATCCACGACATATCCAAAAAAATGAAGATTTACTTCGCAATGCGTCAGGTGCTTGTGTGTTGAAAGAAGAGATTGATAATTTTGACATGAGTGATGGTTATGTACCTGTTCAGGCTAATCCTATTGGACACTACAATAGTGTTTTGCATTTTTACTGTGGCACAACGGATGGAACAAAGATCGATAGATACTATGCAGACGGTTGGGGTCAAGTTCTTGCTATTCGTCAGATCCCAGATAGCACGACTACGTACACTGTGTTTGATCAAAATTCTTACCGAGAAGTTAAGTAAAGGCTTCTCGGTAGATAGTTTTTATGCTTTTTTTGACTCGTCTGAAGCAAATAAAGAAGAGAGTTTTTCAAAGTAGTCTTTGATCTCTTCTCCCGCTTCTTTTGCCATCTTTTGAAGTTCATGTTCTTTTTCTTGAAAGTCGTAAGAGAGTTTTTTACGTTTCTCCTCCCATAAATCTTCTGCTTCCATTTTGGCAAGATGTGCACGAAGAGAAACAACATCAAGGTCTTCTTCTGTTTTGGCAGTTACATTTTTAGTAAATACTTCAGCACTTTCTTTTACGTTTTCAAGTTTTTGACGTGCTTCAATGACATCAAGATTTGCTTTAAGCTTATCTGTGTGTTCATCGAAATCAACTTCTGAGAGCTTTTGCTTAACATCTTCAAAATTTTTCTTTAGATCTGACCATAACTCTTTTGCTTCATCTGCCAAAGAATCTGTAATGTTATCAAACTTCTCTTCTACATCTTCAACCGCAAGTTTAGATTTTTTGCTTAACTCTTTTAACTCTTTTTTCATGATAGTTTCTCCTATTACATTTGATAGGTTAATTATAGCACATTTTTTAAGTATGGATTATTAAATTTATAATATTTTATATTCGAAATTCATCTAAAGTAAGGTTGTATTAAGATTTGTAATAAAAAATGGAATATCTTCTAGTAGTGGCGGACAGAGAGAGATTCGAACTCTCGGTAGGATTACTCCTACGCATCCTTAGCAGGGATGTGGTTTCAGCCAGCTCACCCATCTGTCCAATTTAGAAACGAGATTATAGTGATAAATTGCTTAAAATTCTCTGAACAATTTCTTTTGGATTTTTTGATTTGTAAATTGGACGTCCAACGACAATGAAATCTACCAACTCTTTTTTAGCCATAGTGATATCGGCAACACGTTTTTGGTCTCCTGCATCTTCACCAAAGGGGCGAATTCCTGGAGTAAGTGTTAAAAACGCGTTGTCTGTATTTTCTTTGATCATCCGACTTTCATGTGCTGAGCATACTACACCATTTATACCTGTAACATAAGCATCTTTTGCAAATTGGAGCGCTTTTTTGTTGATGTCCTCATGATAGATAGCTTTAAAGTTGTCATCATCAAAACTTGTGAGTGCCGTTACAGCTAATACTATGGGTGCGTTTTTTATATCTTTTAATCTCTCCATAACTGTTTGCATCGCTACTGTTCCACTGCTCGCATGGACATTAAACATAGAAACACCTAGTTTGCTGATCTCTTCTGCTGCATCTGCCATAGTATTTGGGATATCGTAGAGTTTCAGATCTAAAAATATATCAAACTTTGGGTTGATCGCCTTTAGCTCTTCAAGAATCTTTTTGCCATCCCTGATATAGCTGCGAAAACCAACTTTTAGCCAAATATCGTACGCTTTAAGCTCTTTTGCCAATGCAATATTGTCTTCAAATGTTGGCAAATCAAGTGCTACACAAAGTTTCATGGATGATCTTTGGAAACAGCATCAAGGACACCATTGACAAATTTTGGAGCAGTATCACCTGCAAGGTCTTTGGATAACTCAATTGCTTCATTGATGATTACGGCATTGTCAAGGTCTGACTTGAGGATCTCATAAGTGCCCATACGAAGGATAGCACGTTCTATGTGACCTAGTTCATGTATCTTGTACTCTTTGAGGTGTTTGTTGATCTCTGTATCGATAAGATCAGTATCGTTTGTGATACCTTCAAAGAGGGAAAGTGCAAACTCTTTTTGTTTGTTTCGGATCTTTTTATCTTCAAAAATCTCATCGACAAATTTATCGATTTGCTCATTTCCAATATCTTTTGCATATAGCAGTGATATCACGCTTTCTCGTGATTGGTGTCTTGTTGCCATGATCTCTTCTTTATAGGTTTTTATACAGGCTGATAAGTTCTATAAGCCCTGTCATCGCTTCAAAGCCTTTATTTCCAGCTTTGCTTCCGGCACGCTCTATAGCTTGCTCGATATTATCGGTTGTTAAAACACCAAAAGTTACAGGTTTGTCATATTTAAGTGTTACACTTGCAATGCCTTTTGTCGCTTCGGCAGATACATAGTCAAAGTGTGGTGTTCCGCCACGAATAACAGCACCTACACAACAGAGGGCATCATATTTTCCACTTTCAAGTGCACGATTAAGTGCAAATGGTAACTCAAATGCACCAGGTACTAAAATAAGATCTAAATTTTTATCATCTCCTCCATGCCTTAAAAAGGCATCACGTGCTCCCTCTACTAGACGATCTGTGATGATATGGTTAAATCTTGCATTGATAATAGCAACTTTTTCATTGCCTTGTAGTGATAAATTACCTTCTATAATATTCATAATCTTTCTAAAATCCTTGTTGTTTTTGTTATTTTATCGAAAATTTCTCTAAAGTTAAGAGTGCATCTTTGTAGATAGGTTCATCTATGAATCCATATGACGCATCCATAAATCCTGTGATGTTATCATCACGCATCTTTTCAAAGCGTTCTTTGATATATAAAGCACGTTTTAGTGCTGTGTTATCGTGTGCAAAAACTTCATTGGCGATAGTGACTTGTTTTGGACCAAGACAACTTTTGGCGGTGTATCCCATCTCTTTTTCAAGTAGACACCACTTTCGAAAACTTGTGGTATCGAGATACTCTTGATAGGTAAATCCGATGGGGTAGATACCAGCAATTTTAGCATCAATAAGAAAACGACTCAAAAGATAGTGAATGGTTGGATTGTCAAATGTCAGTAGCTCATGGGGCAAGCCAAGAGAATTAAGCATATCCATGATGCCAAGAGAAGCACACTCAACTCTGTTTTGAATGTTTAGTTTAGAAAGATTTTCTAGTGCCTCTTTTGTTTCAACAGAGATGTGCAAGGCAATAT
>JALULO010000157.1 GCA_027056215.1 Campylobacterales bacterium
TTTAATTTAAAAAGAGATTTATTAACGCTTTTTTTACATTTATCGATCTTCAAAACTTCTGTGTTGGGTAATAACTGATGATTGTTAATCAATTTAATAATATACATTTCATGATTTAAGAGCTCTATTTTGCGATGTAATACACTAAAACTATAATCCATATTATCTTTACGTATTTTAATACCGAGATTAAACCCTTGTGCTGCTTTTATGATATCCATCCATTGATACGGATTATAACGATTTAGATAATTAGAATCATCCATAACAGGAACAAATCTTTTGATGAACTGTTTGTTTGAGATAATCTTGTTAAAAATCTTATGATCTTGAAAAAACCGGATAAAAATATCATTTGACTCAACAACTCTGTTTTGGTTAAAATCATAGATAAAAAGGATATTTTCATCTATATTCATGAAACTTTTATAGATTGTCAAAAAAGATTTCGCTTGATCCATTTTGGCATTGATCATCTCTTCAAAGACAGAAGTCTCTTTATGTATATGCATGTTTTTAAACAGTGTATTTACCCGTGCTTTGAACAACATAGGATCAATAGGTTTTTTGATAAAATCCAAGTTAGTATCATAATAATGTTCATAACGGTCTTTTTCAAAATCATTAGTTATAAGTAATAGTTTAGGAATTTCCCTCAATGCAGCTTTATTGCTAAAACGATCAATAATCTCAAAACCTTTTGCCGTCGGTAACTTTTCATCTACGATGATCAAATCAATATGAATATGCTTAGCAATATTAAAAGCTGTCTTTAGATTACCTGCTTCATAAACTTTATGTGTACTCATGTTTTCAAGTAATTTTTTGATTAATGTAAGATCAAGATTATTTTGAGTAATAAGCAAAATATTTTTTATATTTTTATTTATCCGGTTTTCTTCTATAAAATCACTTACTGGTTCAGTCGTGTGTGTATGTGGTATATCTAGCGCCAAGATTGCATCCTTTTATAGTGTTCTTGGGTGATATATCGGTAAAAATAGATTATGGTTTAGATGAAAATAAAGATTTTGTAATCATTTTAAGAATATTTTTAAAAAATCCATCTTGCTTTTGATTTAAAGCAACAGGTCGACAAGCCTTTATCGTACTGAGACCGATTCGGGCAGTCAAAATACCATTTGCTACACCTTGTGCTCCATGAGAAGAGATCTTTGAAAGTACAGAGGCTCCTAATATATCATGAGAATGGTGCAACATGATATCAGTGATACCAGCAAATGCCATCGTAACAAACACTTTTTTAATCAAAGCCAATTCAGCGAAAAGATTGGGTCTTAACCCATATACTGTAGCTATCTCTTTAACCATCACATGGCTTCTTGAAAGAATCAATATGGCATCAATCATCGCCACTGGACTGATAGCTGTAGAGAGTGCCGTTTGGTTTGCATACTTTGTGATGATCTTTTTTGCCTTTTCATCCATCTTAGTCAAAATAATATCATTTAAACGTTGCATAATCTCATCATCAAGCATTGAAGGCAATTCATAACTAAACGCCTTTACCGCATCTCGTATCTGTTCATCTTCATGATCACTATATAACGCTATAACTTTTTTAGCAAATGCACGTACTTTTTTAGATGACTTAGTGGTTAATGCTGTAGCTTCTTCCTGAATTGTATCTATTTTCTTGATTTTAAGATATCCTAACATCTCTTTAAAAATCCCAAATCCCAAAATACCTATCAAAGAAAAAAGCATCACAAGATACATAACACCTACAATAGGAGCATTGTGCAACATTGAAGAAGCAGAGGTAGCAGCATCATATAGTGTACCTGTGATAATCACACCAAATAAAAGCCCTAGAACAATCATACTTTTTTTAGCAAAAGCCCCAATCCCTCTAAGCGAAGTTAAACGTTTTTCCTCTTCTTCAACGATCTCATCAATCACTTCACTTTCAAGTACACGAGAAGGCGTTAATACCTGTTCACTATCATCTACACTATCTTGTTCAATAATATCATCATCATCAATACGTCCAGGTTTTATCGTCTTCATACATGATCCTTTAATATGTCATAGAGCAATTTATCCATACGTATATGTTCAACAGCATGATTATCACGCATAGGAAATGAAACGGGTTGAAATTTTGTAAAATGAAAATTTGCATTTTTCCAGAAAGATTCGTCAGTATAATGTTTTGGTAAGCTACCGGGAAAATGCGTCGAGAACTCTTTTTCTCCCTCAACAATACCTCTAACACAATCTACCTCTTTACCCGCAATCTTGGCTTTTACATCATATGTACTTTTTACAGCAGCAATCAATGTTACATCCGTATCAATATGTCTAACATCTAACTCTTTTTTTAAATCCCAAACAAGTATCTCTAATAATTTTTTATATTGATTATGTTGTGACTGTGCAATATGATCAGCTTTAGTAGCAGCAAAAATCACTTGATTAATCTGGGGTTTAAAAAAACGTTTCAAAAAGTTATTGCTACCGTAAGTAAATGATTTTAAAATATGTTTAAAACTCAGATGCATATCTTCAAAAATATCATATCCATTTTCCATCGTTTTAAGTAAATCAACTAAAATAATCTGCGTATCAAATGCTTGAAAATGCTCCAGATAAAGTCTTTTAACCACTTCTGAAACATATTGGTTATATTTACGCTCAAAACTAGCATAAATAGAATCTTCATCTGCTTCACCGACAGGTTCAGGTAAGGGGCAAAACAGGAGTAAGGGATCATCTTGCATATCACCAGGCTCTAAAAATCTTCCTGGCTGTACAAAACTAAACCCTCCATAGTGTAAACGTTTAAGGTATTCACTGTACAAATCATGTAATTTTTCTTCAATCGACTCATCACCATTTTTGCTATACAAATTACTCTTTTGTAAAAACGCTAACCATTCATCTGTATATACTTTACGCTTAGGTTCATCGGCGAGATCAAGCATCTGCTTTGACCATGATTTATAATCCAAATCCAACATACTTAAATCCATCAACCATTCACCAGGATAATCAATCAACTCCAGATTAATAATCTGATTTTCCAAAAGACGATATTCGCTCTTAAACTCCAGTTGTAGGGTTGTTTTACTGACGGATCTGGTCGCTTTTGGCCATTTTGGTTGTTTTAAACGAAAAGCTTTTATCTTACTATAATAATCAAAACGTACATATACGCTATCAGGAGGTAATAATCTTGCTACAAATGTACGCCCTAGTTTTTCATTTAGATAGGGAAGTTTATCATTGGCTATAAGTTGGTTGATCAAAGAAGTTAAAAAAACTGTTTTTCCACTTCGACTAAGCCCTGTAACAGCTATTTTAATCGTTTTATCAGGAGTAGGTATTTTAAATGGTAATTCAATATCTTTGATAAAACTGAGCACACAATCCCTTTTTGTATATATAATCATTTTGTGGTATTGTAGCAAAAAAAAGTGAAATTACAGAGAAAAGAAAGAGAAGGGAACTTATAAAAATCATAAGCTCCCTTTAGGCATTAAGCTGTAACGAAAGTTTCGCCTGCTAACGCACGTTTTGCATAGCTAGTTCCTAGTTCCCATGCTTTTAAGTTTGCATCTACAACTTTTGGAGGTACTTTGCTTTTCATGGTTTCAAGCACTTTATTCGCATCCATAACATGTGTCATCTCTAACGCTATTGCCAATGCAACAACAGATTGTGTGACAACATTGCCAACTTCTTTTTTTGCTATTTCGATGATAGGAATCTCATAAATCTTCCATTTTGCTCTATCATCATCAGTTGGATGTACAAGGTTTGGATCTACAACGATAATCCCACCCTCTTTTACACCACCCTTAAACTGATCATAACTGATTTGTGCAACTGATAACATAAACTCAATCTCACCATCAATAGCATAAGGAAAAAGAATCTCTTTATCATCTAAAAGGATATCAACAACTGTTGCTCCACCACGTACCTGTGACGTATAAGTAGCAGCTTTTACACCATACCCACCATCACCAATCTTTGCAGCAGCAAGGATTTCACCAGCAAGTAAAACACCTTGACCACCTACACCAGTAAATCTAAGTTGATTTCTCATTCAAAATCCTTTCTTGTGATTTTTGGAGCTTTACCCTGTGCAGCTTCGATAACTCTATCATATAACTCACAATACTCTTTTTGATCTGTTTTCTCAACAAGTACACCTGTTGGGAATTTATCTTTTTGATCTTCTTCGCTCATGTTGTCAAATTTTTTCTTACCAACCGTTCGCTCATCAATCCAAGCAAGATTATCCATAGCTTCACCCATTTTATTTTTACGACCAAGGTTAATATGGCAGTTAGAGAATACATCAAAGAAAGAGTATCCTTTATGTTGAAAACCTTTTACAAACATTTTCTCCAATCTTTTTGGCTCCGTTACCGCTTCTCTAGCGATAAATGTTGCACCAGCACCTTCAGCCAATTTACAAGCATCAAATGTTGGGTCGATATTTCCATACTGCATCGTTACTGTCCACATACCTTGTGGTGTAGTCGGTGAAGTTTGAGAATTTGTCAAACCATAAATAAAGTTATTGATCAAAATATGGTTAAGATCAATATTTCTTCTACATCCATGAATCGTATGGTTACCACCGATCGCCAGACCGTCACCATCACCTGTTACCATAACAACATGTTTATCAGGATTTGCCAATTTGATACCTGTTGCATACGCCACAACACGTCCGTGTGTCGTATGGACTGTGTTACAGTTGATATAAGAAGAAAATCTTCCTGAACAACCAATCCCTGAAACAACACAAACATCATCCATATTCCAACCAAGTTTGTCTACCGCTCTGATGAATGCTTTTAAAATAACACCATCACCGCATCCCCAACACCAGAGTGTTGGCATTTTATCCGTTCTTAAATATTCGTCATAATTAAAAGCCATTAGAACATCTCCTTCACTTTTGCTACCATATCCATAGGTGGAATCGGTCTACCATTTGCAGTTCTTAAGGTTGCAAAATCTTTTCTTCCTGTTACTCTCTCGATCTCTTCTGTATACTGACCCATTTGGTTCAATTCAGTGATAAAGATTTTATCAAATTTTTTACCAATCTCTTCGATTTTCTTAGCCGGACTTGGCCATAACATGATAGGTCTAAAAAGTCCTGCTTTGATACCCTCTTCTCTTAGTTTAACAACCGCTTCTTTCGCACCACGACTGATTGAACCATATGCTATCATACAAACTTCAGCATCATCCAGCATGAACTCTTCATAGTCTGGTTGATCATCAAGATCTCCTACATCTTGGATTTTACCCATAAGTCTTTCGATATTGAATGCACATATATCTTTATCTTCTGTAGGAAAACCTGTAGGTCCATGATGTAATCCTGTGATATGGTATCTATATCCTTTAAACATTGGATTTAGAACAGCTGGTTTATTCATCTGTGCGCCATACGGTTTATACTCAGATGGATCACCAGTATACTCTTCTCTTGAAACAACACTAGCTTCAACTTCTTCAAGATCAGGAAGTATCGCTTTTCCATGCATATGACCGATAGTTTCATCCAAAAGGATAAATACCGGTGTCATATACTTTTCAGCAAGGTTAAATGCTCTTACCGTTTCAGTATAACACTCTTCCAAACTACCAGCACAAAGTGTGATGGAAGCATAATCGCCATGTGTTGGATACTTCGCTTGACCGATATCAGCCTGTGATACACGTGTTGGAAGACCAGTTGATGGACCACCACGCATAACATTTGCTATAACCAAAGGTGTTTCAGCGATAAAACCAAGACCGATTTGCTCAGCTTTCAAAGAGATACCAGGACCTGAAGTCGCTGTCATCGATTTTTTTCCTGTCATAGAAGCACCAAGAGCAGCAGCAATACCACCGATCTCATCTTCCATTTGAATAAATTTATATCCTTTTTTCGGTAGAAGCACACTTAACTCATGTGCAATTTCACTCGAAGGCGTAATAGGATAACCACCAAAAAACTCACAACCACAATCGTATGCTGCTTTTGCACACAATACGTTTCCACTTGAAATTACTTCTCTTGCCATATATTCTCCTTAAGCGCTCAACGCCATATAGTGATTTGCTCTGATCTCTTCAGCACGTTTCTTCGCGTCATCAGTAAGTTTTGCAAATTTAAACTCTTTTCTATCTGCTACATAGATTGCAAAATCTGGACACGTTAGTTCACAGTCATTACAACCGATACACCCTTCTGGGTTTTGCACACTGATTGTTGCTCCCAAAATCGTTTTATCTGATGCTACCATTCCCAAAACACCTGCAGGGCATACTGCCACACAGATATCACATGCTTTGCATCTATCTACATTAACCCATACTGGGGTATTTTCAGGGGCTGTCATTAATCCCATATTTTCTCCTTTAAGATTTTGTTTACTATTTTTACTTTACTTCTTTAAAACTTCCGCTACTGCCTTACCAATATCAGCAGGTGAAACAACTACTTTTACGCCAGCTGCTTCAAGCGCATCCATCTTCTCTTTTGCTGTACCAGCACTACCACTGATAATCGCACCAGCATGCCCCATTCGTTTACCCTTTGGTGCAGTTTGACCTGCAATAAAAGCAACAACAGGTTTTGTGATCTGCTCTTTGATCAATTTTGCAGCTTGAATCTCAAGATCACCGCCAATCTCACCAATCATCACAATCGCTTCGGTTTGCGGATCTGCTTCAAACATAGGTAAAAGCTGTTTATAACTAAGACCAATGATAGGATCACCACCGATACCAACAGCAGTCGTAATACCAAAACCTTCTCTTACAACTTGATTTGCACCTTCATAAGTCAATGTACCAGATTTACTGATAAGACCAACATTTCCTTTTTTAAAGATCATACCAGGCATGATTCCGATTTTACACTCATCTGCTGTGATAACACCCGGACAGTTTGGTCCGATTGTTTTCATACCGTGTTTAACAGCATAAGCTTTAGCCATCTGCATATCACGAACCGGTGCACCTTCTGTAATGATTACCGCAAGTTCTATCCCTGCATCAGCTGCTTCCATAACCGCATCCGCCACAAAAGCAGGTGGTACAAATACCATACTCACAGTCGCACCAGTTGCATCAATCGCTTCTTTAACTGTATTAAAAACTGGTTTTCCAAGATGCTCTTGACCACCTTTATTTGGTGTTACACCACCAACTATTTGCGTACCATAATCTAAACATTGCTCTGAGTGAAAAGTTCCCTCTCCGCCGGTAAAACCTTGTACGATGACTTTGGTATCTTTATTTACTAAAATACTCATTACAACTCTCCTTTCGCCGCTGCCACTGCTTTTTTCGCACCATCACCTAAATCTGTAGCCGAAATAACATTGTCAATATTTGCATTTTTCAAAATCTCAGCAGCTTCAGGTGCATTTGTTCCATCGAGTCTAACGATAACTGGAACATTTACATCTACCATTTTAGTCGCTTCTAAAATACCATTTGCAATACGATCACATCGCACGATTCCACCAAAGATGTTGACAAAGATTGCTTTTACATTTGGATTTTTCAAAATGATTTCAAAACCTTTTGCCACCGTTTCAGCATTTGCACTTCCACCAACATCAAGAAAGTTAGCCGGTGTTCCACCCATATAGTTTATAGTATCCATCGTACCCATCGCAAGACCAGCACCATTTACCATACAACCGATTTCACCATCAAGTGCGATGTAACTAAGTCCATATTGACTTGCTTCTCTCTCATCAGGATCTTCTTCACTTAAATCTCTCATCGCTTCGATGTCTGGATGTCTTCCAAGAGCAGAATCATCAAATCCCATCTTACCATCAAGTGCGATAAATTTACCGTCCCCTGTTTTGATAAGAGGATTGATTTCAATCATCTCTGCATCATTTTCCATATAGAGTTTGTAAAGTTTTGATGCAAATTGGATCATGTTTTTTTGTTCTGTTTTATCTGTTAATCCCAATCCAAAAACAAGTTCTCTTCCATGAAATCCCTGAAAACCAATCGCTGGGTCAACCGCAACCTTAACGATTTTTTCAGGAGTCTCTTCCGCTACTTTTTCAATCTCCATACCACCTTCAGTAGAAGCCATGATAACAGGCATCTCTTTGGCACGGTCAAGTACAACACCGAGATAAAACTCATCTTGAATATCTGCACCATCTTCGATATAAACTTTTTGAACCAGTTTACCTTCAGGTCCTGTTTGGTGTGTCACAAGTGTCATACCTAGGATTTCATCAGCAAATTGTTTCACTTCATCCATAGATTTGGCAAGTTTTACACCACCACCAAGACCACGACCACCTGCGTGGATCTGTGCTTTGACAACCCAAATAGGTCCTCCAAGTTCTTCTGCCGCTTTTACAGCTTCATCAACTGTGTTAGCGATGATTCCTTTTGGTGTTGGTACGCCATATTTTTGGAATATCTGTTTCGCCTGATACTCGTGAATGTTCATATACTCTCCTTTCTATTTGATTGTTTTCTTGAGAAGGAGCGAAGCCCCTTCTCAATTCATTGCACTGAAGCTTCGGCTGTCGCCGAGATCGCTCCGCATGATTTCTGTTTTCTTGAGAAGGAGCGAAGCCCCTTCTCAATTCATTGCATCTAAAGCTTCGGCTGTCGCCGAGATCGCTCCGCAAAATGTTTGTTTTCTTGAGAAGGAGCAAAGCCCCTTCTCAATTCATTGCACTGAAGCTTCGGCTGTCGCCGAGAACTTGTCCTACGCATGTCTCTCTTTATGCCTTTGGTGCGATCATGTCTTCTGGTCTAACGTATTTGTCAAACTCTTCTTCTGTTAATAGTCCTGATTTTATCGCTTCTTCTTTCAATGTTGTTCCATTTTTATGTGCTGTTTTAGCGATTTTTGCTGCATTTTCATATCCTATATGTGGATTAAGCGCAGTTACTAACATCAATGAATTGTGCAAGAAGTGCTCTATTTTCTCTTTTTCAGGCTCAATACCTACCGCTGCATTGTCATTAAATGAGACAATACTGTCTGCTAACAATCTTACCGATTGTAAAAAGTTATATGCGATAACAGGCTTAAATACGTTTAATTCAAAATTACCTTGACTTGCAGCTATACCAATAGTTGTATCGTTACCCATAACTTGACAAGCAACCATTGTTACGGCTTCACTTTGTGTTGGATTGACTTTACCAGGCATGATAGAACTTCCAGGTTCATTTTCAGGGATACTGATTTCACCTATACCACATCTAGGTCCTGATGCAAGCCATCTAACATCATTTGCGATTTTCATCATATCAGCGGCTAATGCTTTGAGTGCTCCGTGGGTAAATACCAAAGCGTCATGACTTGTTAGTGCATGAAATTTATTTGGGGCTGTTACAAAATCATGTCCTGTGAGTTCACTCAGTTTTTTTGCAACCCTTTCACCCAATTCAGGATGGGCGTTTAGTCCTGTACCAACGGCTGTACCACCAAGGGCGAGTTCTCTAACAGCATCAAGTGAATCAATCACCATTTTATGTGATTTTTTAAGCATTTCAGCCCAACCACTGATTTCTTGACCAAGTGTTAA
>JALULO010000158.1 GCA_027056215.1 Campylobacterales bacterium
TGCACGGTGGTGAGTTTTATGCACTTCCTCAATCTCCTCAGCTATTTAAACAACTTTTGATGATTGGTGGATTTGATCGTTATTTTCAGATTGCTAAATGTTTTCGTGATGAAGATTTAAGAGCAGATCGTCAGCCAGAATTTACACAGATAGATATCGAGATGAGTTTTGCAGGGCAGGAAGAAGTTATAAAAATCTCAGAAGATATGCTCAAAGCTGTTTTTAGTGCGTGTGGTCATAGTATCCAGACCCCGTTTAATCGTATCACATATCATGACGCTATGGAAAAGTATGGTAGCGACAAGCCTGATCTTCGATATGATCTTGCGATGGTAGATGTTATCGAAATTTTTGAAAGATGTGAAAATGAAATCTTCTCAAATATCGCGAAAAATAAACACTTAAACCGTATCAAAGCCCTTAAAGTACCAAATGGTGACAATATTTTCTCAAAACGTCAGATGAAAGGTTTTGAAGATTATGTACGTAAATTTGGGGCTAGTGGGTTAGGTTATTTTCAGATGAAAGAAGATGGATTAAAAGGTCCATTGGCAAAGTTTTTCTCTGAAGCTGATCTTGAAGAGATCGTGAAAACAACAGAGCTTCAAGTGGGTGATGTTGTCTTTTTTGGTGCGGGTGAGAAAAAACTTGTACTAGATTATATGGGACGTTTTAGAATTTATCTTGCTGAACTTATGAATATCATCCCTGAAGATGTGTTTGAGTTTGTGTGGGTTGTAGATTTTCCTATGTTTGAAGTGGAAGAGGGAAGGGTAAAAGCGTTGCACCATCCATTTACAATGCCACGTGATTTAGATAAAGAAAATGTCGAAGAGATAGAATCCATCGCCTATGATATCGTTTTAAACGGTGTTGAACTTGGCGGTGGTAGTGTACGTATCCATAGACCCGAGATCCAAGAATCTGTCTTTAAACTACTTGGTATCAGTGACGAAGAGGCACATGAAAAGTTTGGCTTCCTAGTAGAAGCACTCAAATATGGTGCACCTCCACACGCTGGACTTGCGTTTGGTTTAGATCGTTTGATCATGTTGATTACCAATCGAAAGTCCATTAGAGATGTGATCGCATTTCCAAAGACACAAAGTGCTCAGTGTTTACTTACACAAGCACCAAGTCCAGTTGCAAATGACCAACTTAGAGAACTAAGTATCAGAGTCAGAGAAAATAAAAAAGGATAGGCAAAAAGTATGAAAAAACTATTTTTAATTATCGGGGCACCGGGTAGCGGAAAAACAACAGATGCAGAATTGATTGCTAAAAAGCATGAAAACATCACACACTATTCAACAGGTGATATGTTTAGAGCAGAAGTGGCTAGTGGTAGTGAAAGAGGGCAGGTTATCAAGTCATATATAGACAATGGTAACTTAGTGCCTATCGATATCGTGATTGAGACTATTGTTGGGGCTATCAAAAAAGCACCGACAGATGTGGTTGTGATCGATGGTTATCCAAGAAGTACAGAGCAGATGGAAGAGCTTGATAAATATCTTCAAGATGAAACAGAAGTGAGTCTTGAAGCTGTGATCGAGGTTGAAGTCAGTGAACAAACAGCAAGAGACAGGGTTTTAGGACGTGGTCGTGGTGCTGATGATAACAATGAAGTTTTTGACAATCGTATGAAAGTTTTTATGGAACCACTTGCTGCAATCGAAAAGTTTTACAGTGAAAAAGACCTGCTTCACAAAATCGATGGTGAAGGTACAATCGAAGAGATCGTTGATACGATGGATAAGTTTATTCAAAGTAAAATCTAATCATACAGCGGTGTACTCCAGCACCGCTTCTTTCTATAAAAATTTTAAATAAGTCATATTATGTTTTTGAAGATGTTAAATCACTCTTGTTTGGTAAAGAGTGATTTAACGTTTTCCCATCTCATGTAAAATAGCAAATACTTTATCTTCAGCACTTTGATAAGATGTGGGTAAAGCACTTATTTTATTTAATGTTTTTTCTTTTTTCTCTATAATTTCTAGATTTATAGGTTTTTTTCTTTTCCTTGCGAAGAGAGGTTTCGTTTCTTGCTTTTTTATGATTTGTTTTGGTAAAGCAGCAGTGTTATTTGATTCTATATCTTGTAGTGTTACTCTATTTGATAGAACAGGTTGAACTTCATCTAAAGTAGGTAATTTCTTTTTTTTAGGCTTTTTCGTCATAGGCGTTGAGCTTTCTTTGAAAAACAGTGCTTTTTCTTGTTTTATAAAAGAGATTACATAAGATATGATTGTGTGATCATCTGATATAACTTTTTTTGTATCTGGTGAAATAGTGAGACTTCCATTCATCAAATTTATTTCTCTGATAATCAATAGTGCAACAATAACGATTGCGATATTTTTCCACATAAACTTCCCTTTACTTACGGTATAATAGTTAATATCGTTGATTACGAAAAAAACTTTACAATTTTATCAGACACAAGTGTGAAAGTAGTGTGAAAAGATAAGGAAAAGAGAAGAAATGTTAAAAAAACCCTCCTTTTATAGTGTTATCATAGGTACTGAGTTGTTAAATGGCAGAAGAAAAGATGGACATTTTGATTTTCTGAATAAAACCTTAATCCAAAGAGGATGGGAACATAAAGCTAACTTTATCATCAAAGATGATGTTTCTTTACTTGAAGGTGTTTATAAACTGATACAGCAAGATGCAAATAGTGTGATGTTTTCTTTTGGAGGAATCGGTTCTACACCTGATGACTTTACCCGAAAAGTTGCAGCAAAAGCATTTACAAAACAACCTCTACATAGACATAAAAAGGCTGAAAAAATTATCAAAGATAAACTTTTAGAGCGTGCTTTTCCACATCCTATAAAAATGGCGGATTTACCTGTAGGAGCGGATTTGATACAAAATCCTGTCAATCAGATGCCTGGATTTCAGTTAGAAAATCGTTTTTTCTTTGTGCCTGGATTTCCCAACATGGCGCATCCTATGATCGAGCAAGTGTTAAATCAATTTTACCCCAAGAGTGTTAAAAAATATAGTTGTAATTTTATCGTTCAAAGTAGTGAAGCTGTGTTGATCGATATCATGGAAGCTTTGCCAAAAGAGGTTGAACTTTCGTGTTTACCTGGATTTGTCGGTGATAAAAAATCAGCTGAAATTTTTCTTGCCCATGTCGATCAGAGCTTTTTAGAGAAGTGGTGCTCTTTTTTTAAGGAAGAGTTACATAAAATGGGACTCAAATATAAAACTATATGAGATAAGGGATGATGATGAAAAAGAAGATATTGTTTTTTTTACTTTTGGCTTTTCTTGCTAGTGCTGTAGCATTTCAGTTTGGCTCACATGAAAAACGTACAAAACAGCAGTTTGCAACAAAACTTTCAACCGATAATTTACTTGCTATAAGTTGGCAAAATGCTTTTTGTCAAATGCATCAAAGAAAAAGGGAATGTCGCAATGTAAAACCTTCACACTATAGTGCATCGCATTTTACACTCCATGGTTTATGGCCTCAGCCAAGAAACAAACAAAACTGTAGGGGCAAAAGAAAAGTTTTTTTAGACAAAGCATTGTACGGAGAACTTCTTGAAGTGATGCCTGCTGCTAAAAGTGGTTTGCAAAATCATGAGTGGAAAAAACACGGTACGTGTTATGGAAAAGATCAAAATGGTTATTTTAAGGATGCAATTTATCTGACTAAAAAGATTAATCATTCTGTTGTAAGAGATCTTTTTAATAAAAATATTGGAAAAACACTCACAAAAGAACAGATAGGTAGGGCGTTTGATAAATCGTTTGGTAGGGGAGCCGGTCGTAAAGTGAAGATGATGTGTTCAAAAGGTTTGATTACCGAGTTACAAATCAATCTAAAAGGTAAGATCGATAGTGGTGTTTCGATCTCTGATTTACTTAAAAATGCACGCAATGCAAAAGGTGGCTGTAGAAAAGGGAAGGTAGATGCAGTAGGTTTTTAAAACTCTAGCTGATGTGTTAACTCTTCTAAAAAGGTTGTAGCATAAGAGCCTTTTGGAAGGGTGAAGTTTAGTTCAAACCAAGCTTCATTTTCCTTATATTCACTCTCTATATCTTCTGCCCATATCCATGCAAAACGACGTGTTCCATTCATCTTTTGGCAAAAATCTTCACACTCTTTGGTGATATCTTTTTCAAAATTTCCTGCAAGTCCTGTTGCATTTTGGGCTTTTTTACCTGCAAGTAAACCTGTTGGAGTGATATCTTTTTCAAAAAAACGCTGACTTTCGGTTTCGAGATCTTCACATAAAAAAACACGTCCATAAGGATAATGATGCATCAGTTCCCCTGGAAGGATTTTGAAAAACGCGGGTTGGGCTTTCACTTTCTTGATGATCTCTTTCGGAAAGTTAAAAAGATTAAATAACTCTTTTTCATCAAATGCATCAAATAGTTTGCTGATTTCAACGCGTTTGGAAAGCCAGAGGTTAAAGAGGTGACTTTGGTATGCGGAGATGAAAAAATTACGCATTTTTTTGTTACGCTCTTTGATCGTTCCTTGTAAGATGGCTTTACCTCTCTCAAAGTTATCCCCATCCCTACCAAAGCGTTGATAGCCAAAATAGTTTGGAAATCCATATGTTTTGAGTTTTTTGAGTACGTTTTGTAAAACTACAGCTTCTGTTGGATTGACTTTTTTAAGTCGTATGAAAAAACGATTGCCTTTGAGATGACCTGTTTTGATCTTGTTGTTATGATAGGTTTTTTCTAATATCTTTATCTTTTCATGGGAAAAATTTTCAAATTTATCTTCATACTTTTTTAAAATAGAGATATATTGAATGGTCATACCATCTTTATCTTTGAGACCTGCATAACCAAACTCTCGCACTTTTGCACCACATATATCGCTCATGATTTGTAGCATATTCCATGTTGTTAGATCTTTTTTACGTATTTTTAAAATCAGGTGCTCGCCTTCTCCACTGTAGTCATAAAGTGGTATTTCGCGGACGACAAAATCTTTATTGTTTTTAGTGAAGTGTACGTGGGTTGGGGTGTGACTGAGGTAAAAAAGACGGTTCATGATGATCCTAAAAATGATTTTCCGGGCACATATTGTGATATATTCCTTCTGTTACTGTTGCAAACGGTGTCAATGGAATATGATGTTTTTGTGCTAATTTTTGTAGTATATCTAAATTTTTGGCATCAAAGGTAAAAAGTATCTCATACTCTTCACCACTACACAAAATATCTTTACTGAAGTTACGATTAAAAGCAAAACCAACATGATTAATCTCGCTTAATCGTGATAGGTCTTTACTTAGACCATCGGAGATATCCATACACGCGTGAATATAAGGTGCTGCTTCGTATAAAAAATCACCACGAAGTTTTGGTTTGATAAATTTACTTTTTTTATCTATGGAACCACCTTTTAAAAGTCTATCTAAATCTTTTTTTACTTCTCCTAGTGAGCCTGTAAATGCAACTAAATCACCGACATGAACATTGTTTCTAAAAAGAGGTTGTGCAGTTTGTGAGATGAGCGTGATAGAGATATTTAATAGTTCGCCAGATACAGTGTCACCACCGATAATCTCAAAGTTATACTCTTTTGCAGCTTTTAAAAAACCACTTGAAAGCGCATCAAACTCTGTTGTAGAGAAAGTAGAGGGGATTTGAATACCGATAAGAGCATATTGGGGTTTGGCGTTCATGACAATAGCATCTGATATATTGACAAGCATACTTTTATAGGCTATTTCATGTAAAGACATCCATTTTCGTTTAAAGTGTATATTTTCACAAAAAAGATCTTTTGAATAGACTTGATTACCTATCACTGCACCATCATCGCCGATATGTTGATTGTGAAATTGGCTAATAAAATAGGACTCTTTATCTCTCATAAAGAAATTATAACATAAAATAGTCAAATCAATAAAGGAAAAAAATGGAAATAACACTCAAAGCGAGTTTGGAAAAGTTTATATACGACATAGAACATGATTTATATCGCCAAGCACATCAAGATTTGGAAGACTACTGGGCAACGATTCGTAAAACAGATCATCCTCTTAAAAATCTTTGCAAAGGTTTTATCAATGGTGCGACTGCGTTTTAACTGATTAATCGTGGTAATCATAAAGGTGCACGGACACTTTGGAGAACATATGAAAAGTATTTGGTTTTGATGCAAGAGGGAATACAAGAGTATGATTTGTTTGTTCATGCAGATAAATTGCTTATGGTGTTAAAACAAAAACACCACAATGTGTTTGCTAAAACATCTTGATTTTCCTATTATTTATATAAAATTTTAAAATTATTTATAAATAATAGGATTATTTAAGATAAAAAACTATAATATGCACAACATGATAAAAAGGTGCGGTACTTTTTACGAAGTACTTTGACTGATTTTGATTGATATTTCCCCGTTACAAAGGTACAACATATGGCAGAATTGCTAAACGGAACTGTTAAATGGTTCAACGATGAGAAAGGCTATGGATTTATCCAACAAGAAAATGGCGGACAAGATGTATTTGTACATTTTCGTCAGGTAAACAATGCAGGAGGCGGAAGAGTTTCTTTAGCTGATGGGCAACAAGTGACATTTGAACTTGGTGAAGGTCAAAAAGGACCTCAGGCAGAAAACGTAACACCACTATAAATCGTTTACAAAATGGTGGATAAGATACACTCTTATTCACCATAATATATTCATACACTTTCATTTTTCTACTTCTAATCATATAACCGTTTATTATAATCCTTACTAATCGTAACAAATTTTTACAGATAAAAATCTCAAAATATAACTTTTGGTATATTTTTAGTCTCACTTTACTATAATATAACAAATTTCTATTTTTAAAGGACAGGTTTAATGAGCATACCGATACATACATACGATGCTGTCGTAGTTGGCGCAGGACTTGCTGGTCTCGCTGCTGCTAGAGAGCTTAAAAGACAGGGGAAAAATGTTGTTGTTTTAACAAAACTTCATCCACTCAGATCTCACTCAGGAGCTGCACAAGGTGGTATTAATGCTGCATTTGCAGAAAAAGATAGTGTAGAGTTGCATGAGTTTGATACCGTTAAAGGTAGTGACTACTTGGCTGATCAGGATGCTGTTGAGTTTATGTGCCAGACTGCACCCGAAGCTGTACGTTGGGTTGAAAAGATGGGTGCAGTTTTTAGTAGAACAGAAGATGGCAAAATTGCACAAAGACCTTTTGGCGGTCAGTCACATCCGAGAGCATGTTATGCAAAAGATAGAACAGGGTTAACACTTTTGCAAACACTTTTTGAGCAAACAAACCGATTAGGTGTTGACTTTCTCGATGAATGGTATGTATCTGACGTTATATATGATCAAGAGAGTGGGGCAGTCAATGGCGTTGTTGCTTATGATATTAAAACCAGTAAATTTACAATTTTTAATGCCAAAGCTGTGATGTTTGCTACAGGTGGCTATGGTCGTGCATTTAAAATCAACTCAAATGCACATGCAAATACAGGTGATGCACTTTCTATCGTAGCACGACATGGACTTCCTCTTGAAGATATGGAATTTGTACAATTTCATCCAACTGGACTTGCAGGTACAGGTATCTTGATGAGTGAAGCAGCACGTGGTGAAGGTGGGAAGCTTATAAACTCAGAAGGTGAGCGTTTTATGGAGAAATATGCTCCAGATAAGATGGAACTAGGCCCTCGTGACCTTGTTAGCCGTTCTATTACACAAGAGATCTTAGAAGGACGTGGCGTTGGTCCTGACAAAGATGCCGTTTTTCTTGATTTGACACATCTTGGTGAAGAGAAAATTATGGCAAGATTACCAGAGCTTAGAGATCTTGCTTTGACATTTCTTGGACTGGACATGATCAAAGAGCCGATCATGATTGCTGCAACGGCACACTATTCTATGGGTGGTATACCGGTAACAGTAGCAGGTCATGTTAGAAAAAATCCTACGGAAACTGTAACTGGGTTTTATGCAGCGGGTGAGTGTGCGTGTGTGAGTGTTCACGGTGCAAACAGACTCGGTGCTAACTCAGTACTTGAAGCGATGTTATTTGGACGACATGTTGGACAAACAATCGCTTCTGATTTAGACAATCTTACTTTAAACCCTGCTAAAGAGAGTGATGCTGATACTGCTATTCAAGAGATGCAAACTATCTTGAAACACAATGGTGAACAAAGAGTACCTGATTTACGTTCCAGACTGCAAGCTTCTATGACTGAAAATGCAGGTGTATTTAGAACGGCAGAGTCTTTGAAAAAACAAAAAGAGATCATCAAAGAGTTACATGAACTTTATAAAGATATTCGTATCGATGATAAAAGTGAAGTGTATAACACCGATCTTCAAGAAGCCATCGAACTTGGACATATGTTAGATTATGCGGCATTTGTTGTAGATGGTGCGTTGGCAAGAAAAGAGAGTCGTGGAGCACACTTTAGAAATGATTTTACCAAAAGAGATGATAAAAAGTTTTTGAAACATACGTATGCGTATATGGGTAAAAGAGGTGCTATAAAATTAGAATATGCAGATGTGGTTTTAGGTAAATTTGAACCACAAGAGCGAACTTACTAGGAATTGACGATGGTAAAAGAAGATAAAAAGAAATTATTGTTTAATGTATTTAGATTTAATAGTGAGACAGATTATTTGCCTCATTATGACAAAATCGAGATGGAAGTAGGTTCGGGTGAAGTTGTACTTGACGTACTCAATCGTATCAAATGGGAACACGATGGGTCATTTAGCTACCGAAGAAGTTGTCGTCACGGAATTTGCGGTAGTTGTGCTGTTAAAGTTAATGGCAAAGCAACGTTGGCTTGTAAAGACAGAGTTGAAGATTTGGTAGAGATCTTTGGTGAAGAGTTAACAATCGAACCTCAAAACAAAGCCAGAGCAATCAAAGATATGGTGATTGATAAAAAAGATTTCTGGACAAAATATAACACTGTTGAACCATATCTCAAAGTTGAGATAGATGAAACACCAAAAAGTGAAAATCTAGTTTCTCCAGAACTTGCTGAAAAGATCGATGATGCCGATTATTGTATCCAATGTGGTAACTGTTATTATGCCTGTCCTGCTGTTCAGGCAAATGGAGATTATCTTGGACCTGCAGCACTTGCATTGACTTATAGATTTAATGCTGATGTTAGAGATGAAGGTAAAAGAGATAGACTCTCTACAGTCAATGAGATCGGTCCTGGTATCTGGGATTGTGTAAAGTGTTTTGAGTGTGCTGAAGCGTGTCCAAAAGAATTGGATCCGATTGGTAAAATCACAAAGCTACATCAACAAACATTTGAAGAAGGTATGGCACATGACAATGTTGCTGTGCGTCATGCAGTAGGATTTAAATGGTCTATTCAAAAGCATGGATTGTTAGATGAGGGTGAGTTGGTTAAATATTCAGAGGGGCTTGTTGGTGTATTAAAACATGTACCTGAAGCGATTGCTATGTATAAAAAAGGAAAAATTGTTATGCCTTGGAATATGCCAAAATCCAAAAATCTCGATGAGATTCAAAAACTAGTAAAATCAGCTTCCAC
>JALULO010000159.1 GCA_027056215.1 Campylobacterales bacterium
CTGTCAGATAACCTGTCCCGCAAAACTACGCTATTTTGGTGACTTGGACGATGAAAACAGTGAGATAAGCAAGGTATTGAAAGCAAGAAAACATTTTACATTAAAACCGGAGAAAAAAACAAAGCCAAAACTATTTTATCTTGACTAAGTGTTATAATACACCCTCACAAACAGGAGGATGCAATGAAATTGAAAACACATTTGAAAATCGACCGTAGTCTCAGTGGCGATGTGCTGGTACTGGAGGATAGATATGCCAAAATCGAGCTCAAAACTACAGATGGCATACGTACAGATAATGGATGATATTATGCACAAAATTCTCAGAAGAGGAGTGTTTCTTTTAGTTTTGGTACTGTTCGCTGGTTGCCGAAACCCCTTGACTGATTACGGAGCAGACTATAGTTCTCGTATTTATGCAATCTACGCGGACAATCCTAAAAACACCCTCCTTTTCTTTGGAGAAAAGTATCAATACATTTTCCCTCATGTCGATGCCAACTTGGCAACACTGCTTGAACAAAAGGATGATTTGGGCTATTCTATCGGCAACACATACAGTTCAGCTAATTTAGAGATAAAGATTGATATTTTAGCTAACAAATCTCCATATCTGGTTTTTTTCATATACTTTGAAGGAGATCAACTGAGTGATACACAAAAAAGGTGGTTAGCACAACATGGTTTCGAAACACAAAAGAAGAAGTCGCCTGATGTGGCAGCTATCTACGCCTTCAACGATCAACTAAACGGTAAACGCTATCGTGAAGATCTTGAGAAGATAGATATGCTCGAACCTCTCTCTGAAACTCCTATGCTTCTTCAAGGAAGAGATTTTAGTTATCAGAAAAATCCTCATGTAACTAAAAGTCCTGTAAGTATTGGGGTAGATGGAGTACGATATAAGGAAAAACGTTTTACACCAATTCGATCGTTCAATAATATGAACACTCAAATTCCTCAAAAATAGATCTCTATGGGTATTGAAATTAAGTAGGGTATTGAAAAAAAGCATCTTAGATTAAGATTAGACTATTTTATTTTGATTGAAAGTTATCAATATAATGGTGCGACCGGGGAGATTTGAACTCCCACACCCGAAGGCACTACCCCCTCAAGGTAGCGTGTCTACCGTTCCACCACGATCGCACATATGTTTATTGAAAATGCAGAATAAAAATAATAATTTCATCCTGCTATGCTAACGCTTAATTTCCTAAGCGGAGGGCTCAAGCACATAAACGTGCTCGAAGCGATACCCTCAAACTTTTGTAAATGACTAACCTAAAAATGGATTAGCGTACAATGCGATCAATGCAATAACTAGTGCATAGATAACTTGTGCTTCAATCATCGCTAGTGCGATAAACATCGTAGTCATAAGTTTACCACCAAGACCTGGGTTTCTTGCAGTACCTGCGATTGTAGCAGCAGCTGTATGCCCCATACCGATAGCTCCACCTAGTGCAGCAAGTCCAAGACCTACACCAGCAGCTAGTACTGAGTATGCTTTAAGTGTTTCGTTTGCAGCATCTTCGCCAGCAAATGCAGCAGTTGCAATAGCAACCATCAAAAATAGAATCTTCTTCATGAAGTTCTCCTTATAAAAATTTCGTTTTTCAAAATCCGTTCGGCTTGCGTATCCCTACTTATCACTTTGAAGATGAGATTTTATCCAAAAAAAGGTAAAATTCTCTTTAAAGCTTTTCGAGAAGTTCAAGTTCTACTTTATGTCCTTTGACAGAAAGCACTTTGACTTTGACCTTATCGCCGACACTGAGGATATCTGTTACTTTATCTACCCTCTCATCAGAAAGTTTAGAGATATGCAACAATCCATCAACACCACCAGGAAGTCCTACAAAAGCACCAAAATCAACGATACGTTTTACTTCTGCATCAAACACTTGTCCTTCATCAAACTTAGGCATATCTTTTTTCTCACGTCTGTTATCACGTTTTTTAGAGGAAAGTTCTTTGATATAATCACACGCAGCACTCACTTGCACTTTACTTGTACCTTCAACTTTAACTTGACCACTCTCTTTATCCAAATCAACGGAGACTTCAAATCTTTCGATAATCTCTTTGATAGTTTTACCAGCTTGTCCGATAATCGCACCAAAGGTTGAAGGATCAAGAGAAAAAACTTTATTTGAAGGCAAAGCATTTTCATTAAGCTCTATTTTTGAAGCAGCCTCTTCCATCAAAGATAAGATATGTTCTCGTCCCTCTGTAGCTTGTGAAAGGGCTTCTTTAAGTGTATTTTGATCAATACCGCCTAACTTTATATCCATCTGAAGGGCTGTGATACCATCTTTTGTACCAGCAACTTTAAAGTCCATATCACCATCATGATCTTCTAATCCCATGATATCTGTTAAGATTGCATAGTTGTCATCTTCAACAACAAGCCCCATTGCTATACCGG
>JALULO010000160.1 GCA_027056215.1 Campylobacterales bacterium
ACAACGGGACAGTTGATTGTAGATTGGGTATATAATTCTAGTGCAAAAGATGTTTTTCAAAAAGGTGATATTATCACTGCTATCGATGGACATAAGATAGAAAATGATGGCACTGTGGAATTTCGCTATCATGAATATACTTCCTATAAATATTTTGTAGATTTACATCAGATGGGTGAAAATGTACAATTTGATGTGATTCGGCATAACAAAAAAATCACACTTGATTTACCTTTAACACATAAAACGGATGATTTATTGTTAGTGAAAACAAAGCGATATGATAGTATGCCGAGTTATTTTATCTATGGTGGATATGTATTTACAAAATTGTCATCAAATTTATTGGCATCATTGCGTAGTAGTGCTGTAGAGTTGCGATATCTGGCAGGACAAGTGCCAACGGCTGATCATCGTGAAGTTGTAATTTTGCTAAAAGTGTTGGCTTCTACACTAAGTGTAGGAAATAGTAATGTAGGACTATGGGTGATTGATAAGTTAGATGGAAAGACATTCCCTGATTTTAAGACTTTTTATAACAGGATGCAAAAAAATCCTCATAAAATCATCGTTTTAGAAGATAAAGATGGTATAAAAGTTGCCATTGATCGAAATCAATCACAATCTCTGCAAAAGATTATCTTGAAGCGCTATGCCATAGCCAAAGAAAAATCAGACGATTTATAGCACTGTTTTTCTTGCCCATTTCATAAATCTTAAAGATGGAGTAATCTGCTCTAAAATCTCTTTTTTATTGACTATCAAATCTGCCAAAAGTTTTGCATTGTACGGAGCAAAGACAAATCCACGTGAACCAAGTCCTTTGTGAATATAGAGATTTGGATAAAAACTATATTTTGAAACAGGAACTTTAGCACCTGTTCTGATATAGGGATAGTGTGTCAGTGTTGTGTTAGCATCGACTAGTTGCCCCACAATTGGAAAGTAATCCATCGTAAAGTTTCGATAGCCAGTATAGCTTTTGATACGTTTGAGATTTGGCAAAGAGATGATCTTTTGTGCTTTAGACAATAAACCGTAGCTATCATCTCTTGCAGCGACTTCAAGGTCGATCTCTTCTTTGATGTGTGTTGCCCCTATGGCAATCTTGTTTTCAAAAAAAGTTGATATAGAGACATCTTTGTGGATATTGATGCATTGTTCATGACAGTTATCAAAGGTTACATCGTAGCGGTATCCACCGATATTTTTGGTTTTGAGATAGGGCAGAGGTATGATAGTATCACAATCACCTGTGGCGATGATTAAAGCGTGTGCTTTATATCCATCTATTTTCCAGTATCCATCTTGATAAGAGATATCAGCAACTTCATGGTGCTCTATGACTTTGATATCTTTTAGAAGGGTGTGTACGATTTTTGTTGCGTTGATGATTCCCGCTTCTGGAAAAAAATAACCCGCTTCTTTTTTCTGCCATGAAAAGTCGATATAAGGCTCATACTGTTGGCATCTAAGTGCATCTTTTGTATCAAGCGGAAGTTTGTATAAACCATGTTTGTGTAGTAGTTCAGGGTTCTGGGTTGTATAAAAATCTAAGCTATATGCTAGTGCAGTGTTGAGATAGGTTTTATATGGACTTGGTTTTGATATCTTGGGTGATAAAAAAGCACCTGCAGGATAAGAACCTCCACTGCATATGGTGTTTTTTTCAAGTACTAAAGTTTTGAGTCCTTTTTGTTTGAGTGCATAGGCACAACTTGCACCAGCTATACCCGCACCAATAATAATACAATCGATCAAAAGTAAGGATTTTCTCTTTTCTCAAAGCTGTTAACAGTCAACTTTGAAAATGCTTCAACATAGTTCCAAAAATCCATCTTGATATCTTCATCCATATCATAGTTGCTCAACGCTTCACGCATACAGCCAAGCCACTCAACCCTCGCTTTTTCAGGAATCGTAAAATCGTTATGAACACGAATCATAAATTCATTTAAATCCATACCGCCACTCTCTTCTTCATACACTTTAGGACCACCACACCGCTGCACGAAAAATTTAGTATTTTTTTCTTTCACTTTATCAAACTCAGTACGATCTTGTGGAAAAAAGTTCTGGATATCGCTTTCATAAATGATATCATAAAAACTGTACATCAATTTTTGCATACCCTTAGCACCACCAACTGCCTCGAAAAATTCCGGACTAGGATTTTTATAGGGAACTTCTTCTCCCTCTACCGTAGGTGTGATTTTAAACTTCATAACTTTCCTTCATATATAGTAACAATATTTTATCAAAAGTATATTTAAAATTTATATTTAAAACCTATTTTAGATATCTTTGCTGGCTTAAAATAAAGCGATAGTTCATTGTTCGCATTAAACATTTTTGCAGGTACTAGGTCACTGTTTAGTGCTTCAAGTAAGCTTTTGGTGATCTCTTTGATCGCTGATTGTTTATC
>JALULO010000161.1 GCA_027056215.1 Campylobacterales bacterium
TATAACTATTTATTAACACTCATTATAGCAAAAAGAGCTACTAAATCAAATATTTAACATATATTTAATATGTATGTTATTTGGAAATAGACATTTCAAAATGAAATAAAATTGCTATTTTACAGAAAAAGTAAATAAAATATGACCAATTGTTTACTATAGAGAAGAAAAATATATCCAATAACATACAAAGTGCGTGTTAATTGTCGCATACAGGCAATAACAAACATTTTGTGTGTTATTGGGAAAAAGGAGATTGTAGTGCAAAAAAAGAAATTACTTGATATTGTCAGAGACAAGATTCGTTTAAAACATTACAGTATATCTACAGAGAGAACTTATTTATACTGGATTAAATATTATATTCTTTTCCACAATAAAAAGCATCCAGTACAAATGGGGAAACCTGAAATAGAACAGTTTTTAACATGGTTAGCAACAGAGAAAAAAGTCTCGCCTACGACGCAGAATCAAGCTTTTTCAGCGATTTTATTTCTATACAGAGAGGTTTTGGGTGTGGATATGAGTGAGCAGAACATTCAGGCACTCCGAGCTCAAGAGCGGAAGCATATTCCTGTTGTTTTAACACGTCAAGAAGTAAAAGAGGTGATTGAAAATCTTGACGGTATTTACAACTTGATTGTATCACTTATGTATGGATGTGGGTTACGTATGAATGAAGCGTTAAATTTGCGCATCAAGGATATCGACTTCGGGTTTGATAAGGTCTATATCTGGGACAGTAAATCTCTGAAAGACAGAACGGTGCCGCTTCCGCAAAAGCTTAAAAGTCGTTTAGAAGTTCAGGTGCAAACGGTTGAGGAACTACACCAAAAAGATCTCTCTGATGGTTACGGTACGGTCTATATGCCTTATGCATTGGAGAGAAAGTACCCCTCTGCTAAGAGTCAAACGAAATGGCAATTTTTATTTCCAATGTGAAAAGCGTTAAATAAACGACAACTGCTTGTCGTTTATAGCTTTGGAACCAAAAGCGTTGTGCCAAAGGCACCGCTGACGGAGACTTGTAGATCCGCAGGGTGATGTGATTCGCCGTCATCATATCCATCCAGCAACGCTTGGGAGAAATATCAAACAAGCAGCCTTGAAAGCAGGTGTTCATAAACGTGTTACTTCACATACCTTTCGCCATTCGTATGCGACCCATCTTTTACAAGCGGGGATAGATCTACGCTCTATCCAAGAGTTACTTGGGCACAAGAGCGTGGAGACTACGATGGTTTACACGCATGTTGTGGCTGAGATGAATAAGGCTCGTATCGTCAGCCCTTTGGATTTATAGTGTAGATTTTTTAGATCAGTTTTCTTTGCGAAACGATGATTCCGTCTTTGTCTGCATAGAGGAAATCTCCCTCTTTAAAATCTACGCCTAAAAAGTGTAGGTTTATATGTTGTTTTGAGGGTGCTTTTTTGCGACTTTTCATGGGATATGTTCCGAGTGCCCAGAGTCCTACTGTGATATTTTGTGTGTTTTGTGTATCGCGTACATAGCCGTTTACGATGATGCCTGCCCAGTTGTTTTTGAGTGCGTATCCCATGAGTGTGTCACCGACGATTGCACAGTGTGCAGCTTGTGCATCAACAACGACGATGCGTCCATCGCCTTCACTTTTGAGTAGGGTGATAAGATCGCTGTTGTCTTCATCTAGTTGTATGGTTGTGATTTCACCAAAGATAGCTACAGCACCGCCATAACTTTGTAAACGGGGTTCTAAAACATCTACTATCTCATGGTGCGCATCGCATAAGTCGGCAGTATGAAACTTCATGAAAATCCTTTTTTTAGTCTAATTGTATACTAATTAACCAAAGATCCGATAAAATTAAGGATAATAAGGTGGTTTTATGAAAGTGGTAACGGGTGTTGTAGGAAATGATGTTCATGTTGTTGCAAACAGGTTGATTGATATCTCTTTAAACCAACGTGGCTTTGAAGTCTTTAATCTTGGAGTAAATACGTATCTAGAAGAGTTTATAGATGCTGTGATTGAGACAGATGCGGATGTGGTTTTGATCTCTTCTTTAAATGGTGAAGCGGAGGGTTGGTCTCGTGATTTACCAGTTTTGAAAAGTAAGTATGCTCTTAAAGATGTTGTTTTTGTGATCGGTGGAAATCTTGCAGTTGGTGAAGTTGATGAGGAAGTGATCGTGCCTAAGTTTAAAGATTATGGTTTTGATCTGGTGTTTCACCAAGTTGATTTAAATGATGGGCTTGATAAGCTTGAGAGATACATGAAAGAGGATGTTTGATGGGTTTGTTACAACGTGAACGTGAAGCGATCGTCAATAATGCTTATATCGATCATTTTGATTTTGCGGAGGTTGAGTCTTTTATCAAGGGTGCGAGTAAGGATCTTTTTATCTCTCATCGTTTTAAGCAAAGTGATAAGATATTGGTGCAACCAAGAGGGGGCTTTCCAACGTATGAGAAGGTTTTTAAACTCTATGAAGAGTTCAAAACTGCGGGTGTTGACATCCTTCCTCTGACGATAGATAGTAACACCCGTCTAAATGATTATGCAAGTGCACAAAAGATGCTTCGACTTTCTGAAGAAAATGATGTCGATATGCTTAACGGCTATCCGCTTATAAATCATGGATATCGCACGACGCGTAAGATGATGGAGCATTTTAACACGCCTGTGAGTCTGCGTCATGGAACACCTGACGCGAGACTTTTGGTTGAGATAGCTTTGGCTTCGGGGATTTTTGAGATTGAGGGTGGTCCTATCACCTATCTGTTGCCATATTCTAAAAACTTTCCGTTGGATAAGGCATTTATCTACTGGAAGTATGTGGAAAAAGTGTGTGCAAAGTATTCTGAGTTAAATGAACCAATCAATCGTGAATCTTTTGGTCCTTTGAGTGCGACGCTTCAGCCACCGGCTATAGTGATTGTGATTCAGATCATAGAGATGTTGCTTTCACTAGAAGAGGGGGTAAAATCTTTTTCTGTTAGCTTCTCTCAGTCGGGTTCTTTTTTGCAAGATATCGTTACGGCAAATGTGATCAAAAAGCTCTCAAGAGCGTATGCCGATCGGTTTGGACATGAAGATGCTATGATCAATCTTGTTTACCATCAGTGGATGGGTGCATTTCCCAGAGACAAGGAACATTCGGAGTCGCTGATCACGACGAGTACGGTCATAGCAGGTTTGGTGGGTGCGGATAAGATCATCACCAAAACGAGGGATGAAGCGTTTGGTATACCGACCAAAGAGTCAAACGCCTCTGCTGTTTCCAAGGTTCAGTATACTTTGGGGATATTAAAAGCTTTACCTGCTATAAGCGATGAAGAGGAAGAGGAAAATCTCACCCGTGAAGTAGATGAGATCATGGAAGCTGTTTTTGAAGATAGTGCCGATACCCTCTGGCGAAAAGTTTTCAATGCCATCAAAAAAGGACATATCGAGATTCCATTTTCTCCACATATCATCAACAACAACAAAGTCATCACGGTACGGGATAAAAAAGGCAATATTCGCATCTATAACAAAGGGGATTTGCCTATCTCCGATAAGAGTTTTGCATTTGAAAAGGCAAAACTTTCTGTAGGAGAAGATAAAAATGCTCTGGTTAATCAAATCATCCAAGATATCGGGATTATGTTATGAGCAAATTATATATCGATGTAGGGAGTACCTATTTTAAAGTCAAAGATGCCCAAGGGATCAAGCAATATTTTCGTAACTTTGATCAAAATATCGCTGTTGATCTTGCTCAAAAGTGTTCAGATGTAATCGATAGCTATGCCAAAGAGGATATCTTTATCTGTAGTTCTGCAAATGGTGGGTTGAGTACGTTGATCGTAGGTTTGACAAACTCTTTTAGCCTCAAATATGCAACAAATATCGCCTACAATTCTGGTATCAATATCATAGATACTGTGCTTTATCCAAATATCAAAGAGTATCCTATTCCAACGGATCTCATCGACGTTGTGATTGTGACAGGTGGTATCGATAGTGTTGAAAATATCTTTTCACATGATCTTACAGGTTATCTTTCAAAGATCAACTATTCAAATATCGTCTACTGTGGTAGTGCGGCAAATGTGCCATACATGAAAGAAAATATAGAAAATATCAAAATCTTACCCAATATCGTGACCGATAAATTGCACGTTAGTGAAGAGGATTTGAAAAACTATCTGACAAATCTCTATCAGGCGGATATCATCGGCAAAGAGGATATCAAAGAGTTGTATGCTATCACAGCCAATCAAATCTTTTCTACGCCCTATATCGTCAATCAAACTTTGTCAAATCTACACAAAAGGTTTACGGAGGTTGTAGATCCTTTTATCTTGGTGGATATCGGAGGGGCAACGACCGATATACACTATAGCACGGATCTTGTAGCCGATAACATGGTTTTAGAAGGTGGATATGATCGGTTGGTTTTTAAGAAATTAGGTGTTTATAAATCCCGCGAAAGTTTGGTTTTTAGTGCTAGAAATAATGAGTTTGTCTATGAGTTGTTAAACTATCTCAATGTGACGGAAAATATTTTGGATGAAAAGAGTGAAGAAGCGACAAGGGTTTTGATGCAGCTTTCGATCTTTTTGGTGTTATATAAAGTCTCTTCTCAACATACTGGGTATATCACCTTGCATTTAGAAAGGCTCAAAAGTATCGTATTTACCGGAGGTATTACCAAAGTTTTGAGTGATGAAGAGATAGAAACGATTATGCATTTTGTTTATAAAAAGATATTAGGTTATACGCAAACCCCTGTGATGGTGGTAGATAAAGCGTATGAAATCTGGACACTACGATAAAGGGGTCTGTTATGTCTGTTAATTGTATACGAAGTTTATTGGAGATTTCCAGCCAAACACATCATGATAAAGTGGCATTGATTCATGATGGACGAAAGCTTACGTTTGGAGAACTGTTTCAAAAAGTCAATCAAATCGCCCACTATTTTAGCGAACTCGATCTTCCAAAAGGGAGTCGGATTGGTATCTACTCGAACAAAAGTATAGAGCAAGTTATCGCGATACTGGCACTTTTGTCTACGGAGTATATCTTTGTACCGATTACGAGATTTTTGAAGCCTGAACAGGTTGAATATATCGTTCAAGATTGTGATATACGGTGTATCATCACAGATAAGACGAAGATAGAGCATATCAGGGCATCCAACTTTGAGGGGAAAGTGATCGCTTATGAGTCTATCGATAAAGAGAGTGTCTCTTTTGAAGAGATTTACAAATACTACAATGAAAACTTTCACTGTAGTATCAAAAGTTTTGACAATGCAGCCATCACCTATAGTTTTGCAGCTTCAGGATTGCCAAAAGGGATTGTGATCACCCATCGCAACCTGATAGATGGGGCAAGGGTAGTGAGCAAATATCTTGGTTTAAAAGAGTCTGATATTATCAGTGGAACACTCTCTTTTAACCTTGACTATGGGCTTAATCAAATCTTTTGCATGCTTTACAAACGTGCAACCCTAGCGATCCATAAACTGGTATTGCCTTCAGAGTTTTTTAACAATCTCATGCGAGATGAGGTGAGTGTATTGCCTGTGATGCCTATCGATATCACGGAGATGTTTGACGAAGACCCACATCGACTTCCAACACCCAAACAGCTTCAAAACATACGTATCATCACCTCTTCAGGTGGAAAACTTACGGCAAAGATGTTAGAGGATATCCAAACATATTTTCCAGAAGCTAGATTTTTCTCTATGCATGGGCTTTCAGAAGCGTTTCGTTCTGCCTATCTTGACCCCGATCAGATCAAAATCCGCCCAACTTCCATCGGAAAAGCCATCCCCGATGTGGAACTATTTATCATCAATGAAAACGGCGAAGCGTGCAAGCCACGTGAAGTAGGGGAACTTATCCACAGAGGAGCGTGTATCTATAAAGGGTATTGGAATAGCCCAGAAGATACGAAGATACGTTTTAAAAGTATTAAAATCTTAGAAAAAGTGATCAATCTAGAAGGAGAACTAACCGATGAGATTGTCGTGGCTAGTGGAGATTATGTCTATGAAGATGAAGAAGGGTATATCTACTTTCACTCCAGAAAAGATGATATGATCAAAACAAGCGGTTATCGTGTCAGTCCCTCAGAAATCCAGAGAGTCGTCTACGAACACATCGGAGAGGTTCAGGCATGTGCCGTGTTCGGTGTAGAAAATGAGATGATCGAAGAAGAGATAGCCCTTGTCTACAGTGCAGCCAGTGAAATAGCCAAAAATGAACTTATCTTTGAACTGAAAAAACATTTACCAAACTATATGATACCAACTATCATACGTTATAAAAAAAGCATACCCCTACACTTTGGGAAGATCAATAAAGCAGCACTTAAAGAGGAAATCGTTGAAGAGAGATAAGCATAGATTCGGATTTATCATGACACTTATGGCATAATGGATGCCAGAGGAGTTATTATGAGACGAGAAGAGTTGATAAGTAAAATTTTACTAAGAAAAAAAGAGCTAAATATCACTATAGAAAACTTAGCAAAACTAAGTTTTGTTAGTATGCGAACCATTAACAGGCTTTTAAATAACGAAGATGTAAAACTAAGCACAGTAGAAGCTGTTACAAACTTTTTAGGCTTGGATTTTGCAGGAAGAGAGATTGTGCCCTTAGGTGAACTAAAAAAGAGAAGAGCGAAGGAAAAAGCACTTTATCTTGTTTCACTTGTACAAAGTACATCAGCTCTTGAAAAGCAAGGAATAGAGAGTGAGAGTATAAACAGTATCATCTCCATGTATGAAAAAGAGCTACTACATGGTAGTTACAAACATACACTTTGGGTAGCATGATGGATGATTCTACCAAGCCTATAGACGATGCTACGCCAATAGATGATATATCTGGTTTGAAACTGCCAAGAGATAAAGTTTATACTCTCAAAGAGATATATGTTTACGAAGCAAACAACATTGCTCTTGCCACATTGAAGTACCTATCAGCAACACCTTCTAAGAAAATTGCACCTTTTTCGTATGCGTGGCTGTTAGAGCTTCATAAGGAGATGTTAGGTGATGTATGGGAGTGGGCTGCTGGAAGATGTAGACAAGTGGAACTTACTATAGGAATAAAAGCTTATCAGATACCAATGGAGTTAAAAAAGTTATGTGATGATATAGCTTTTTGGCAGGCAAATAAAACATTTGACATCTATGAGACAGCCACTAGGATACATCATCGAGCAGTACAAATACACCCATTTTTAAACGGCAATGGCAGATGGAGCAGGATGTTGGCAAATATCTATCTGAAACAAAATGGTTCGATGCCTGTAAAATGGCAAGAAGATTTACTAAGTAGCGTAAACCCAAAAAGAGATGCGTATATAGAAGCTCTTAAGTTAGCCGATAGTGGTGATTACACAAGATTAATAGAAATGCATAGGATAACCTACTAACTTACTTATAATATATATGGTACCTAGGGCCGGACTCGAACCGGCACGGCATCGCTGCCATCGGATTTTGAATCCGACGTGTCTACCAATTTCACCACCCAGGCACAAAAAAGGTCATATATTTTACTATATATAACCTCAAAGATTGATTAAGCTTTTGCTACAGCTTCTTTAAGTTTTTTACCAACTTTAAATTTTACGGCTGTTGTTGCAGGTACGTCAACTATTTTATCCGTTCCAGGAACTCTTGCAGTTCTAGCTGCTCTAGGTGCTGTTGAAAATGTTCCAAATCCTATAAAGCTTACGCTCTTTTTAGCTACCAATGCTTCTTCGATTACTTCTAAAGCAGCATCGATTGTTGCAGATGTATCTTTTTTGGATAGTTCTGTCTTATCAGAAATCGCTTGAATTAAATCAGCTTTTTTCATGTCTTACCTTCCTTATTAAAATTGAAATCAGCGGTATGGTACAATTATTTTCTTAAAAAAACAAAATTTTGCTAAAAAAAGTGTCTAAATCCTCATAAATGCCGATGTTATCATATAGAATGCTCTATCTTTATAGATCTATTAGGAGGCTAAATATGCGTGTAACAAACCAATTTTTATTTAACAATTTTAAACTTGATCAGCAAAAAGTAAGCCATGAACTCAAAAAACTGACAGAGCAAGTTTCGTCTGGTAAAAAGATTCAAAATAGTTATGACGATACAACTGTTTATAATGATACACTAAGACTTGATACCCAAATACAAGAGTTAAAAAGTGTGCAAGATAGGGCTCAAAAAGCTAAAACCTTTACTTCTGCTACAGATACGGCATTGCAAAACTTTGATGATAGCCTTAGAACATTTAATACGAAACTACTTGCAGCAGCCAATGCGACAGCAAATCCTGATAATCTTGAAACTATTGCAACTGAATTGGAAAAAGAGAAAGAGCATATGATGACTTTAGCAAATACTCAAATAGGGGGTCAGTATATCTTCTCAGGATCTGCTACGGGTGTAAAACCTATAGATAGCAATGGTATTTATTATGGTAATGACAAAGCACTCTCTACAACTGTTGGAGAGAGGGTGAGTATAGACAAAAACATTGATGGACAGTCGCTCTTTTTAGGAACGGATGAGAATATTCATAAAACACTTAGTACAAATATACAACTGAAAAATATAGAAGAGAACAAGCCTCTTACCGAAAATAATACGATAAGAGATATGGTTGGTGATGATGACGATGATGCTTCAAATGACAATGTTGTAGCATTTAAACTCTCTGGTACAACGCATGATGGAACAGCTATAAAAAGTACATTTTCAATCGATCCATCTTTAAACGTGGATACGATGCTTACAAAAATAGGCGAAGCCTATGGCAATGATACAACAACACAAAATGTAAAAGTTCAATTAAGTAGTGAAGGAAACATTGAAATTACAGATTTGAAAAGTGGAAAAAGTCAGTTGGAAATGAAACTTCATGCTACACAAGTAGATAGTGCAGGAACAACTAAGAAGATAGCTTTTAACAAAAGTGATTATGCGATGGTTGACTCAGATATTGAGGATAGTGCGTACTTTGTAAAAGATGGATCGTTTTTGACGGCAAATGTAACGCTGATGACAAATGGCAATATCGCAGATGATACAACCAAACTCTCCCAAATAGCAAATGGTACACTTGATACCAAAGATTTTACACTTAAACTTAAAGATATCGCAGGTGATGATCAGGATGTTACACTCGCACTAAGGGCAGGGGGTTCAACCTTTGATATAGGTGGTAATACATACAATATCTACGATGCACAAGGAAATAAAACAGACGCTGACGATATGACTCTTGGGCAACTTCATAATGTTATTTCTATGGTAACATCGGGTACATTACCAGCTAGTACAAACTCTGCAGCGGACTATGATGCAGCCGTTGTAGATGCTAGAAAACTTGTTGATG
>JALULO010000162.1 GCA_027056215.1 Campylobacterales bacterium
CTTTATATGAAGATGCACTAATAGAACATCCTCTTAAAAAAGAGATTATCTCGATGATTATTTCAAATAAAATCATTGATCAATATGGTGCAACATTTTTAAGTGACTACGAAAGTCTTGGAAATGCAAAATTTTTACATAAAATAAAAGCTTATCTCATCACAAATCAGCTTTATGATGCAAATGATATTCGTTATGAAATTTATCGAAATGATTATATGATAGCAGCATCAAAACAATATACCCTTCTTTTAGACATAGAGGATAAAATTAATTACAATGTCAAGTGGATGCTACGACATCTAAAAACTGAAGAATTTTGTTTTGAAAGCATTCTTGATTATAAAAATGCTATTAATACAGTAACACAAACGATCAAATTTGTAGATAAAAGCCCTATAGCTAACAATACAATAATCAATACATTTTTTTCAAAAATAAATTATTTAAAATTTGCTCCTGCTATCATCAAAGTAAAAAAACAGACTGGTGCACCTTTTGAAAAATGTGCACATTTGGCACTACATATCGTAGAAAAATTTGAGATAACCTCTCTCGTTGAATACATCGAATCAATCAATCCAAAACAATCCAATGAACTTCTTTTGCAAGAGCAATTACAAATGCTACTAGAACATTTGATTATGGAACTTACAACTGATTTATTGGTTTACCAACGTAGTGGCGAAAATATAGAAGAAACTGTTAACAACTATCTCATTGATCAACAATTTGATATAAAAAAATACAAAATGATGATAAGTGATTTAAAAAAAGACGAAAACCAAAATATTTCAAACCTTTCTGTAATCGTAAATCACTTTTTATTGCTAAAGGGATAATAGATCATTCTTATTTATGTAAGCTTGATAAATTCCCCTGCGCTTTTATCTTTTCGAACATTATCCCATGAAAATATTTGCCCATTCATAGACAAATAAACCCCAGCACTTAGGCATCCAACTGCACCAAAAGCTGTACCCACATTAAATAAGGCATCAGTATGTTTAAATGCGTATGGAACCATCGCACCTGTTAAAACAATAGTTTTCCCCTCTATGGAAGAAAGTTTTTGTGCTGTTTCAACCATTGTATCAGTACCGTGTGTAATAAGAATTTTATGAGAAGGAGAATTTTCAACGGATTGGTATATGATTTCTCTATCAACATCATCAATTTCAAGAGAATCTTTTAACATCAGTGTTTCTATATCTACAATTGCAGTAGATCTTGCCTGATCCAATATACGAATCAAATGATCAGTATCAAACATAAACTCTCCGCTAATTGCATCATAACTTTTGGCAATTGTACCACCTGTGATAAAAACTTGTATACTCATCAAATATCCTTATTATAAATATGTATGGCTAGCCAAAGTGTACCTTTACAAACTTGCAGTATGGTATGCTCATTCCGGGCAGGAATAAAAAGATGATCCCCTTCCTTGAGCGTGTAGATAACGTCATTCATCAAAAGTTGGGCATTTCCTTTCAATAAAATAACCCATTCTGCTTCTTCCTGACAAAAAGTACTCTCTTTTAAAACTTCAGAACTGACAATACGTTTAATATGTACATTTTTATAGTTTAAGATATCTTCTGCAAGTTCCCCAATATGAGGAATCGCAGAAATATCAAAAATATTATTTTGCATTATTTTAAACTTGAACCTTCTTCACTGTCTAAATATGCAACCTCCCGTAATTGTTTTTTATAATTTTCTACATCACATGTTTTGATACTTGAAACACCATCTTCATATGCAGCCTTTGCAACAGCCGATGCTACCCAAACCATCACTTCTTTACTAAAAGGTGTTGGGATGATATGTTCTGGTCCATATTCTAAATCATCTTTACCATAAGCAGCTTTGACATAGTAAGGTACGGGTTCTTTTGCAAGATCAGCCAAAGCATGTGCTGCTGCTATTTTCATGTTTTCCGTAATCTTTGTTGCACCCGCATCCAATGCACCTCTAAAGATAGAAGGGAAGCCTAGAACATTATTTACTTGATTTGGATAATCACTTCTACCAGTTCCCATGATAATATCATCACGTACTTCTTTCACTTCCTCTGGTGTGATTTCTGGTGTTGGATTGGCACAAGCAAAGATAATCGCATCTTTTGCCATTGTTTTTACCATATCCTTAGAAACAATTTTAGGACCACTAAGTCCTAACATCATATCAGCACCCTTTAGTGCATCAGCCAATGTCTCATCATTGGTATCTACTGCAAATTCTGCTTTATATTTATTTAAATCTTCTCTTTTTGTATTAACAACACCTTTTGAATCTACCAATACAATATGCTTTGCACCAAGATTTCTATACATACGTGCACTTGCGATACCTGCAGCACCAGCACCGATAATCACTATTTTAATATTTTCAATCTTTTTACCTGTTAATTCCAGTGCATTTAATAAGCCAGCACTTGTAATAATTGCCGTTCCGTGTTGATCATCATGGAAAACAGGTATATTAAGTTTTTCCTGCAATTTTGCTTCTATCTCAAAACATTGTGGTGCTTTAATATCTTCAAGATTAATCCCACCATATGTATCACTGATTGCTGCACACACTTCCACTATCTTATCTACATCATGGATATTTAGTTCTATATCTACCGCATCAACTCTACCAAAAGTTTTAAATAAAACCGCTTTTCCTTCCATAACAGGTTTACCTGCTAATCCACCAATATCTCCTAGTCCAAGTACAGCCGTACCATCTGTGATAACAGCAACAAGATTGGCTTTATTTGTATACTTATACGCTAATTTTGGATCTTTTTCAATTTCAAGACATGGATATGCAACACCAGGTGTATATGCCATAGAAAGATCTTCTTGTGTATTGCACGGTTTGGTTAAGAAAGTAGCGGTTTTGCCTCCTTCATGATACTTAAGCGTTTCTTCTTTAAATTTTTCCATAATAATCATCCTTTTATTGTCTGTATAAATTTTTGAATCCTCATATTCACTTCGTCTGTACCAAGTATACTTAGCACATCATAAACTGAAGGACTCACAGCAGTTCCAACTAAAGAAATTCTTAACGGTTGCGCTAAGTTTTTCATTTTAAGATTATATTTTGCCATGAATTGCTTTGTAATCTCTTCAAACTCTATAGGTAAATGTAAAGGTTTTTCACTTATTTGCAAATATGCACTATATTTAACTAAATTTTCTAATGAATCCTCCCCAATAAATTTTTTGACTGCCTTATCATCATAACTTAGAGGCATTTGTAAAATTGATTTTGCCATATTTGCAAATTCTGCAATCGTTTTTGCTCGTTCTCTTAGTGCATCAACAAGAATTTCTTGCTTATCATGATCTTCTATATTGACATCAAATCGTTTAAGCTCTTGTGTCAATCTTGAATAAGAAGCATTTTTGATATAGTGGGCATTAAGCCAAAGTAGCTTTTCCCCATTGTATGCAGATGCAGATTTATTGATATCTGATGGATCAAACAAAGAGAGCATTTCCTGAAAAGAAAATATCTCTTGATCTCCATGGCTCCAGCCCAAACGGATCAAAAAGTTAAGTAGTGCTTCAGGCAAATATCCCATCTTTTGATATTCCATAACATCCATAGCACCATCTCTTTTAGAAAGCTTCTTTCCGCTTGGATTTAAGATCATAGGAACATGATAAAACTTGGGAATCTCAAAACCTAAAGCTTTGTACACAACTATCTGTTTTGGCGTATTTGAAAGATGGTCGTCTCCACGAATCACATCTGTCATGCCCATCAAAGCATCATCAATCGCTACAACAAAGTTATACGTTGGTGTGCCATCTGCCCGAGCAATGATAAAATCATCTAAAATATCCTCTGCTTGAAAAGAGACTTCCCCTTTGATACCATCCACAAAGCTAATTGTACCACTCAAGGGTGCTTTGATACGCACTACAGGTTCTATACCTACTGGTACTTCTCCCGTAAAATCACGGTATCTACCATCATATCTGGGTCTCTCTTTGCGGGACTGTTGCTCGGCACGTAATGCATCAAGTTCCTCTCTGCTCATATAACAATAGTATGCTTTTTCTTCATCAAGCAATTTTTGTACATATTTTTTATAAAGGTCAAACCTTTCTGACTGATATACAATCTCATCATCATGGGAAAGCCCTACCCATTTAAATGCTTCTTCTATCGCTTGTGCAGCTTCTTGTGAATTTCGTTTAAGATCAGTATCTTCTATACGCAGTAAAAATCTACCACTGTTTTTTCTTGCCCAAAGATAGCTATAAAGCGCAGTTCTGAGTCCTCCAATATGCAAATACCCCGTAGGACTTGGAGCAAACCTTGTTGTAATCATTCATAAACCCTTTTTTGGATCAATTTTAGCATAATGTGCTATAATCTTCAATTAATGAAAAAGTAAGGAATTTTGATCATGATAAAGTATCTTTTAGTTTTATTGCTAGTTATATCACCTGTTTTTACCAAAATGATCGGTGCTATAGCAATGACAGTTAATGGTGAACCCATTACCCTATACGAGATAAATGCTATGAGCTCTCTCAATCACATCTCAAAAGAGGATGCAGTTAATGCGCTGATTCAACAAAAAATCGAAGATGAAGAGATTCAAAAGAACGGTATTTATGTAACACCTGAAGAGATAGACCAAAAACTCCAGCAGATTGCACAACAAAACAAATTGACTATGCCCCAGTTTCAAAAAGCGGTAGAGAAAGAAGGTAAGTCTCTTGCTAATCTAAGAAAAGGGATTGGGAGACAAATCAAAAAAGAAAAACTCTATCAAAAGATTTTAGGAGGTAAACTAAAAAAGCCAGATGAATCCGCACTAAAACAATTTTATACAAAGCATAAAAAAGAATTTACAATCCCTGGAAAAATCAAAATACAAGAGTATGCATCTAACAATCCAAAAGCCTTACAGGCTATTAGAATGCAACCTATGCTTATGTTACCACAAGTAAAAATCACACCTCGTATACTTGATCCAAAAACAACCAATCCTCAACTGCTACAACTTTTACTGCAAACACCTACCAAACAATTTACACCTATTATCAATATAGGTAAAAGCGTAGCTATGTTTTTTGTGGAAAGTAAAGGAAAACCTGTTACTGCTCCTTTTGAAGCAGTCAAAAAAAATATCTTTTTAAAATTGATGAAAGATCAAGAACAAGCAAACCTTATAGCTTATTTTGAAAAAAAGAAATCAGAAGCAGATATCCAGGTTAAAAGAAAACCATGACACAAGGAATACATATGTATAAACTCATCAGTATACTAACATCCATATTACTGATATCAGGATGTGGGAGGGTTGCGGGGGAGAACAACAATATTAGTGCATCAGGGAAAAGGACAAGTGGTCATTTACAATTTATCACTGTTAAAAAAAGTCATTTTGTCTCAACAAACGATAATGATAGTGGATACTATCAAAGTATTCTCAAGACGCTAAATAAACCAGATATTTATGCTAGTGATGATCAACTTGAAAAGAACAGCAACTATATACTTTTAGAAAATAACAAACACAAGGAAGAGAGTAAGATTTCTATACTAAAAAGTAACAACAATGTAAATAGTAAGATATTACTTCTACTTGATTTGTCTGGATCTATTATAGATGAAGGATGTGATGTTCCAGGTAGCACCTGTAAACAGTTGATAGCATCAACCAATCAATTTATAGATGACATCGTAGGAGATCAAAATAGTAATTTTCAAATGGCTATCTACTATTTTAATGCGAAAAAAGAGATAATGCCACTTAGTATCCAAACTGAATTTCCCATCGCTAATACAACACTTTTAAAAAACAGTATCAAACAACTTAGCAATCCCCAATTTATAGAAAACAATCTTAAAGGCTACGATAATTCAACCAACCTTTATGGTGCTGTAAAACAAAGTGGCGAAAAAATTTGCGATTGGATTGATTGTGGTAATCAATCTAATTTTGAGATGGGCTCTATTGTTATTTTTACAGATGGGCGTGATTTAGCCGATATCGTTAGTAAAAAAGATATGTTAAAGTCACTAAAAAGTGATATAGAATATTATACTATAGGCATAGGAAATGCAGATAATAAAACATTAACAGAGATTAGTGGCAAAACACATCACTTTGAAGCTTCTGAAAAAAATATACAAAGTGCCTTTACAAATGCATATAATAATATACTGTATAATAGTAGTTTTTATCAAGTAAATTATTGTCCTTCAACAAAAGAAGGTAATATAAAAATAAAAATAGTATTTGATGATAAAACAAACCACATCAAAGCCTATACCCAAGAGGACAAAATATCACTCAATGGAAAAATAGATTTACGCTGTGACTTGCCTACCCAACCAGCAAGATAAATTATTTTTTTTCATAAACACCAAACTCCCAGTGCTTACGTGCTGGGACTCTTTTTCCGTAAAAGTTATTTTTTCTAAGTTCCGCTGCGATCAAAATATTGAAAAGACCATGTCCAAAAAGAATCACATCGCTGTGCATTGCATAATCTATCAAAATTTTTGTAGCTTTTTGTGCGCGCTTTTTTGCTTCAAAAAGAGATTCACCATTTTTAGAAAATCCTACACTCCAAAGTAGCCGTGAAAAAATCAACCATGATTTGGGAGATAACCTAATCTGTGATGAACGAAAGTGAGGAGGAATAGATTCTGCAAATATTGGATCAACATAGAGGGGTTCAACATCACAAAAACATGCAGACTCCAAGGAACGTTTTAAATCACTACATACCACGACTGCATTTTGTGCCAAAAATTTTAATCTATCTGATGGTAAAGAGGTACGTTTGAGAAGAGCATTGTTATAGTAGTCTAAAAATGAAGATATTTCATAACCAGAGATATGATCGGCGATTTTCACATCTGGTTCGCCATGGCGAACCAGTATGATTTTACCGTTCATGAAAGATAGTTAGTGTCGAAGTTGTTACTTTGAAAATCTGGATTGTCCATCATGTTGATATGAAAATCAATAACGGTGTTGATACCTTCAACTTGAAATTCACGCAAAGCTTCTTTCATCTTTGCAATCGCACGATCTCTTGTTTCATCCCACACGATAAGCTTTCCAATCATAGAATCATAATACTGTGGCACTACATAGTTTTGATACGCATGAGAATCGACTCTTACGTTTCGACCACCTGGCACTATCCATTTTGTAATTTTCCCAGGACTTGGAATAAATTTTATAGGATCTTCTGCTGTGATTCTACATTCAATAGCATGCCCTTTACAATCAATGCGATCTTGTTTAAAAAGTTCTTCACCTTCAGCTATACGGATCATCCACTCGATGATATCAACACCACTCACCATTTCACTCACAGGATGTTCCACTTGTAACCTGGTATTCATCTCCATGAAATAAAAATCACCATGCTTATCGACTAGAAATTCAAATGTTCCAGCATTTTCATACTTGATATATTTAGTAGCATTAACAGCCGATTCATGTAGTGCTTTTCTCTTAACATCATCTAAAACGATAGCCGGTGATTCTTCGATTAGTTTTTGATGTCTTCTTTGCAAAGAACAATCTCTTTCACCAAGATGCACAACATTTCCATGTTGATCTGCCAAAACCTGTACTTCAACATGACGAGGATTTTCAATAAACTTTTCCATATACATGGTGCCATCACCAAAAGCACTTAATGCTTCAGAAGAAGCGGCAAGAAATGCATTTTCAACTTCATCTTCATTGTCAATCTTACGCATACCACGTCCACCCCCACCAGCAGAAGCTTTAACAATCACAGGATAACCCATCTCATTTGCCAATACTTTAGCTTCTTGGGCATTTTCAATAGCACCCTCACTACCGGGGATAACAGGAACACCTGCCTTTTTCATCACATCTTTTGCTTTTGATTTATCACTCATCAACTGCATAACAGAGACATCAGGACCGATAAATTTAATATCATGATATTTACATATCTCAACAAAATCCTGATTTTCACTCAAAAACCCATAACCTGGGAAAATTGCATCACAGCCACTTACCTCAGCAGCAGAGATAATTGCAGGAATATTGAGATAACTTTGATCCGAACGATCTTTTCCGATACAAATAGAGGCATCTGCATATTGTAGATAAAGTGCATCTTTATCAGCCTGAGAATAAACTGCGATCGCTTGCTTCCCCATCTCTTTTATTGTTCGAATTGCGCGTAAAGCTATTTCACCACGATTTGCAATAAGAATTTTTTCAATAGCCATTAAAGTTTCTCCACTTCAAAGATTGGTGTACCAAATTCTACAGGTTGCCCATCTTCAACAAGCACTTTCAAAATTTCACAATCAAACTCCGCTTCAAGCTCATTCATAATCTTCATCGCTTCAACAATGGCAACAGTTTGTCCTTTAGAAATAGTATCCCCTACTCTCACAAATGGAGCAGCCCCTGGTCCAGGTGCTATATAAAATGTACCTACCATTGGTGACGTAATCGTATCTCCACGTACGATTGATGTACTATTGTCAACAGTACTAGCCACCTCATTTACAAGTACAGGGGCAACAGGTGTACTCACAACTGGAGAGGAAACTGAAATCGTACCTTTTTCAAGTGTGAGAGAAAACTCTTTATCATTTATTTTTAATTTTGTAATATCACTTTCATCAAATATAGATATTAACTCTTTTATTTCATCATGTTTCATAAAATCTCCTCAAAGTTTACGAAATCATAGCTAAAAAAAGATAATATTTTTCATTTTTAACCCGTATATATCCAATCTAATAACTAAAAATGAATTATTATTAGTAAAATTGCTACTTTAAACCAAAGAACTTTATTGTAGTCGTATTTAAAGTTGAGTAATTTATTTCTTAATTTTTACTTTATAAATATTCATTGTCTAATCTTAACCTCGGGATGATATAATTGTGTAAAAATCAAAAGAGAGATAGTATGGGCTTAAAATCCGATAAATGGATTCGAGAAAAATCATTACATGAAAAGATGATTGAACCTTTTTGCGAGGAACAAGTAGGTAAACATGTCGTCAGCTATGGTCTCAGTAGTTATGGTTATGATATACGTGTCGGTAAAGAATTTAAAATATTTACAAATGTAAACTCCACGGTTGTTGATCCTAAAAACTTTGATGATGCCAATGTTATCGACATCGAAGCAGATATTGCTATCATACCCCCAAACTCTTTTGCTCTTGCTAGAACTGTAGAATACTTTGATATGCCAGATAATGTTTTGGCTATCTGCCTTGGAAAAAGCACTTATGCAAGATGTGGTATTATCGTCAATGTTACCCCTTTTGAGCCAGGTTTTAAAGGGCATATTACCATAGAGATATCAAATACCACACCACTTCCTGCAAAGATATATGCAAACGAAGGCATAGCACAAGTTCTTTTTCTTGAAGGAGATGAACCTTGTGAAGTAACTTATGCAGACAAAAAAGGGAAGTACCAATCTCAAACGGGTATTACTTTGCCAAGAATATTGAGTTAGACTATGCGCTGGAGAGATGTTAAACAAAAAAGGATTCCCCAAAAGGAACAAAAAGATCCAAGTATACAATCAAAACATAATTATGCATCAATAGTAGATCGTTTTAAAGCTTTTATTACAGACTCGTTTTTGGTTTCTATGCCAATTTTTTATATTGTTATTTATCTTATCATGGACGGGAGAGAAGGTTTTAGAGAAAACATGCTTTTAGGCTGGGCATTTATACTCATTCCCTTAGCCATTATCATCATTCTTTTTTATTTTATTAGCGGACAAACACCCGGTCTTAAAGCTTATGATATGAAAGTTATAGACAATCAAACAGGAGAAAAACCTACATTGATCCTCTCTATACTACGTTTTTTATATTTTAATGTCATCCTTTTTACTTTTATAGGTCTTTTCTTCCCTTTTCTTAGAAAAGACAAACGAGGTATACATGATCTCTTGAGTGGTACTTCTGTTGTTTATATATGAGTAACCGCTTTTTCCAAATATCTGCTTTTTTCTTTTTCTATTTTGCACTAGTTGGTGTTTATGTCATCTTTTTACCAAAGATTCTGCAAACGGTAGGCTATAGTGCTACACAAATTGGTATCATCTTTTCTATCTCACCTTTGATGCGTTTTATAACACCTTTTTTCTTTTTAAAACATTTTGCTTTAACTAAAAGAGTATTGCACATTGCTCTGTTTTTCATGCTTATTACGATACCTCTTTTTTACACAACAATTGAATCTTTTACATCATTTGCATTATCAAATGTCATCTATGGAATCTCCTCTGGTCTTGTTTTACCTTATGTTGAAACCTATGCACTTGAGGTGCTAAAAAAAGAGTACTACGGTCGCTCTAGACTATATGGTTCTATAGGTTTTATACTTGTTGCACTCGTGCTTGCAAAACTTCTTGATAACTATCATATGGGTTTACATTTTGCAACACTAACCATTATATTTAGCGTTTTCTTCGCATTTGTGATAGCCAAAGATAAAACGCACTTTAGCAATCAAAAACAAAACTGTAAACACCATTTTAATCTTTTAGAAAATCGTCAACTCTGGATAAGCATATTTTTAATGCAAGTAGGCTTTGGTGCTTTTTACAGTTTTTTTACAATCTATGAAAGCGATCATGGAGTAAGTTTGCCAACAATCAGCTATCTATGGACATTTGGCGTAATCTGCGAAATCATTCTTTTTTATTTCCAAGCATCGTTTTTACAATTTAATCTATACAAAATCATTCAATTTACGATATTAATAACAATAATACGATGGTTAGTACTTTTTTTATTTCCAGATACACTAATCGCTATTTTTATATCACAAAGTATGCATGCCTTTAGTTTTGCACTTTACCATACAGCAACACTAAGTTTTTTATATCAACAATACGAAGACAAAAAACTCTCCGCCCAATTTTACTATGGCATAGGATTTGGATTGGGTGGATTTGTTGGCTCTTTGCTCGCAGGATATTTTTATGGTAAATATCTATTTTTGGTATCAGCCTTTATCACCCTACTTGCTCTTTTGTCCCTTAGCATAAAAACTTTTTCAAAGAAAAAATCAATTGTTTTTTGATATTATAAGGTCAGCTATTAAGATTTAGAAGGTAAACAAACATGAAATGGAAAAACAGAAAACAAAGTTCAAATGTTGAAGATAGACGTACAAGTTCCCGTGGAGGTGGTAGAGGCTTTAAAATGCCATCTCTGCAAACACTCTTTTTCCTTTATCCTATTATAAAGCCATTATTAAGAAGTAAATTTGGTTTATTAGTAGTTGGCATCGGAGCATTTGCTTATATCAGTGGGTTCAATCCTCTTTCCTTAGTTGGGACAGGTGGAACATCTCATCAACCAACAACCAAAGCTGCCACACAAAAAGATGATGAAGAAGCAGCCTTTATGTCAACAGTTCTTGCCGATACAGAAGATGTCTGGTCTTCTATCTTTCGACAGGCTGGTTATACTTATAAAGCACCCACTATGGTACTTTACAGAGGTAGCACACACAGTGGTTGTGGTGGTGCACAAGCAGAAATGGGACCTTTTTACTGTCCAAATGACCAAAAGATTTATATAGATTTAGGATTTTTTGATGAACTAAAACAAAAGTTTGGTGCTTCAGGAGATTTTGCACAAGCTTATGTATTGGCACATGAGGTAGGTCACCATATCCAAAACCTACAAGGAACTTTAGAAAAAGTTGAAATGGCAAAACAGCGAAGTTATGGTAAAAGTGGACAAAATGCACTACAAGTTAAAGTAGAACTTCAAGCAGATTGCTATGCTGGTGTTTGGGCAAATCATGCACAAAAGATGAAACAAATACTTGATCAAGGTGATATCGATGAAGCACTCAACGCAGCAAATGCTATCGGAGATGACCGACTTCAAAAACAATCAACAGGTTATGTTATGCCAGATAGTTTTACACATGGATCCTCAAAACAGCGTATGGCATGGTTTTATAGAGGACTAAAAAGTGGTAAATTACAAAGTTGTAATACATTTTCAAACTAAAAACAGTAAAATCATTTAATTATATGTTATAATCCTAAAAATTATTTAAGGATTATAACTATGCAAAAATTTCTTTTTTCTCTTTTTATTGTACTTTTTTTGATAGGATGTGGCAATAGCCAAGATGCAAAAAAAACTGACAAAAATCCTTCTGTTGCGACCCAGTCTACAGCCCAAACATCTTCTGAAGTAGTAAAACAAACAACTACTCAAGAATCTACAACAACACAACAAGTCACGTCACAACAGGTAAAAGAGACTATAGCTGATTTAAAAAATGATGCTGAAAATATAAAACCTATAAAAGATGCATCACCGGCAATACCGGTAAATCCTCCACAAACTACACTCCAAACAAAAAAAGAGATCACTGTCTATGTCCATGGCTATGATAATAAAGGAACAACATACCAATCCAAGTATGGCTTTGATGCATATGATCCGATACTTGATAACTTTGTTAAACTAACCGGTTTTGATACCTTGAAAACATATGATCCCAAAAACTTTACAAACATACTTACAATCACTCCTTACTACGGTACACAAGCACCTGATTATTATACACCTGAAGATATCCAAGATATTGAAAATATCACAAAACAATATGGTGGAGGTATCCCACGATATGCTATGATCATTGCGAAATATGCAAAACATGCCATGAAAGTAACCGGCGCTGATTATGTTAACTTTATCGGTGCATCTATGGGTGCACTTGTTAGCAGATGGATTATCGAAAAAGATGTTGAACATTTAGCAAGTGAACATAAAATTTTACGATGGATGAGTATAGAAGGTGTTATACGTGGTAATAAAATGGCAAGCAGTAGTAATCTTCTAAGCATCGTTAATACAGTACAAAAACAACCCATTGATGTAGAACAGATGAATTACAACTGGATTAAAAATAATCTTCATAATCCAAGAGATAAGGCAGATAGTCCTTATTATGGAACTATTTTAATCTCAGAATTGAGTTCTACAAAATCAGCAGATCCTTTTGGGTGGCTGATGTCAACTACACCAAATGATGGCTATCAAGCAGTAAGAGATACTTATTTTGCTTCTTTTACACCACAGTCACTTTTTCACGCTCAACAACCATCACACACGTACTTTCATCAAACCCATCTAGGTATAAAAAGAGATAAAGGTGCATGGGCAAATATCGCAACATTTTTCTTGCCACATAAAAGAGTGAGAGTTACATTAACAGATGTTACCGTTAATAATATCCATGAAAAGACTAATTATTTTAACAAAAGGGCTGAAATCGTTTTTGGTAGTGAAGTTTTTTCACCTCTTGTACAACAACAATGGGATATACCAGATGCTATCAGTGAACAAACATATGATAGTGGCAGATTACCTATAAGAAGATTTCGTAAAAATCATGAACATCAAACAATAAACCAAATCATATATGATGATTATGTTTTAGCTGATGAAAAAACACTTACGCTCACACTATCAGCCTATGAGATTGACAATAGTGCTATGTATCATGTGCACGATGGATTAACAAAAAAATCCAGACTTGGCAATACTTCACTTGATGTAAATTTGCAAAATGGTACTTATGAGATAAGTGCAACAGACTGGAGTGGTATAATAAAAGTAGAACTTCTACCCACATATAGATGACATCTATGATATGCGCAGGGAGTAAAACCTCTGTGTCTATCAAAAACTTTATACTGCTACCAACGCACCTTTAGACTCTAATATTTTTTCTTCTTTTAATGGTTCTGAAAAATAGTAGCCTTGAAAAAAATCAATATCAAGTTTATAACATATATCATAAATCTCTTTCTTGCTGACAAATTCAGCAACTGTTTTGATACCAAGTTGTTTTGCCATAGATGCGATTGATGCAACCAATAGATAAGATTTTGTATCAGTATCAATATTTTTCACCAGTGATCCATCGATCTTTAGATAATCTGGTGCAATTTCAAAAATATTTGCAAAATTTGAATACCCAGATCCAAAATCATCGATAGAAAAACGAACACCAAACTGTCTAAATTCACGGATAAACTCTTGTACTTTTTTAAAATCATCTATATCACTACTCTCAACAATTTCAAGTATAATTTGCCTCCCTAAATTACATTTTTTTAACTTTTCTTTAAGTATGCTTCTAATTTTAAGATTAACAATATCTTCAAACGCAAGATTTATTGAGATATCACAATGTGTACGTTTTGCAAATTTAAAACTTTTTTCGATCATGATCATTGTCAGTTTTTCATACTGTTTACTTTTAAAAGCGATATCCAGAAAGAAAAATGGCGATACTAACTCTTCCACTCCATCTACTGTTCTTCGCAACCGCATCAAAGATTCATATTTTACGACTTCTTGTTTACGATTTACAATAGGCTGAAAAAGTGGAATAATATTGTCTGTTTGAAGAGCTTTTTTTATTTCATTTCGCCACATTAATAATTCTTGAGAAACATTGACACTGTCAATAATTTTACTATAAGCCACATAATTCATTTTATGTTTTTTTGCATGAGAGAGAGCCATTTCTGCTTTTTTGAGAGCTTTATCTCTTTCAAGTGATATACCTACCGTGATGTCAATATCTAATACATCATGCCCATCAAGAGGAAGTGTATATGATTCAATCTCAGCAAAAAGATTCTCCATATCTTGTTCCAACACCGTATATACAATCGAGGTTGCTTTACTTCTCAATACAAAATGATCACCATAAATCCGATAAACATCATATGACCTATTTTTTGCAAATACTTTTAAAAATGATGCCACACCTTTTAAAACCTTATTACCAACAGGCATCCCATATAAATCATTGTAGTTATGAAATTGATCTACATCAACCACAAACAATCCTGAAAAATGTGTCGTTTTTAGATCTTGAGCTAAAGCTTCTCTATTGCGTAAGTCGGTTAAGCTATCATGCAAATAACGATACTCCATTTCCTTGATCCTGTCCGTTACTTTATCTTCAAGTGTTTCATTAAGATGATGTAATCTATCGATTAATTTAGCAAAGAAAAGACTCAATACCACTAATCCCAAACTTAGAGAATAGATAAGTTCTCTATGTGTATCCCAGTTGTTATTGTACAACATAGCTGGTGTAAATATGATCTCTGCAGTAGCCAATGCTATAAAAAGGTATTTTATACCAAACCTTAATCCATTACCCACAACAATCCATAATAAAACTGGATAAAGCACAATTGCAGCGGGAGAGGAAATGTAAATCGCGTAACTTATGACCGTTATATCGCCAATGATATTTGTCACTCTTCTAAAGGAATGTTTTCCCGGTTTTTTGCTAATGTAATACAAATTATAAACACTATATGTAAAATAAAATCCCATGATCATAATGGAAGAGGTTGCAAAATCATGATATAAAAAATCATGGATAATCATATAACAGGTTATCAAGAAAGATATAACCATACGTGCAATTCCCTGAGAATATTCTTCATCTGTTTTCATTATGCGTTTTATCATTATTACTAATCATCCTATTTCACTAATTTATACTGAATAAATCGGCAAAATGCTATAAAAACTTTAGACTTTAGGCAATCAAACGCCTGTCTTTGTTAACTTTTCTATGATCAAAAATTTCATCATATTGCCTCTTGAAAAAGTAGATATGCTAGTATCAAGTTATTTAATATCGTTTTCGAGATACTCTTTCCAACCCTTTTTTCGCAGTTCGCAAGCGGGACACGCATCACAGCCATAACCCCAGTCATGGAGTTTGCTTCGATCACCGTTGTAACACGTATGTGTCTCTTTTATAACAGTATCAAGAATACCCTCTTTTTGTGCCATCTTAAACGTTTCCGCTTTGGTTAGATGGATAAGTGGATAGAGAAACTTGATATCAGATTCGCTTCCGAGATTAAGTGCTTTTTCTAAACTTTCGATAAAAGGAATACGACAATCAGGATAACCACTGTAATCTGTCTGATTAATACCAGTGATGATATGATCTAGCCCCATTTTTTGAGCATACGCATGGGCTGTTGTAAAAAATATAGCATTTCTATTTGGTACAAAAGATGCCGGTAAATTTGGTCTATTTTTATGTCTAGCATTGATATCCTGACTTGCATCAATCAAAGCTGAGTCATCTAACTGTGCAAAAATATTGATTTCCAAAACATAATTTGGCACATTTAAGATGTTTGCAATCTCTTGTGCCTGCTGGATTTCAATAGCATGTTTTTGATGGTAATCAAATGTAATCGTTTCTACATGATCATATCGATTTTTTGCCCAGCCAAGGCATGTTGTACTATCTTGCCCACCACTGAAAACAACTAAAGCACTTTTATGTTTCATCAATCCACTCCTATAAACTTATGCATTTGCAAACTTAAACGAAATTTTTGTGGATATTTTTTGACCAAGTCAACACAATAGTGAACATTTTCCATATTGGGCGTATGCATAAGATTTTGTGGTTGGATAAATATTTCTTTTACACAAGAGAGTTGCAAAAGTTTTTCGACAGGAGAACTTTTATCAACTATAAATTTATACTCATCAAATCCCTCACTCTTGATATCATCCCAGTCTTTTGGGCTATAAGTGATCCAATCGGCTCGTTTGATTTTACTAAAATCATAACCATTTGTTTCGACACTGACAAAATAATCTTTTTTATGCAAATAATTGATAAAGTCATTTAGATCATATATAGTAGGTTCTCCACCAGTGATAATCACATTTTTAGAAGGATATATCTTGATCTTCTGATACACTTCCTCAAAATCAAATTCATGCATAGTTGTCTTATGTAATTCATCATCACAAAAATCACAAGTAAGGTTACACCCAAATAAACGAATAAAGATAAAAGCACGTCCAGAGTGCATACCTTCACCTTGAATAGAATAAAATATTGAAGAAACTTTTAACATCGTAGCCCTAATCTATTTTTTATGTTAGAATGATACTAGCAAAATATGAATTAGGAAATTATATGTACACACTTTTAACACTACTTTTTATCACAGTTATAGTGGGAGGTTTGATATGGGCTTATATTCACCATCTCGGTGAAAAAGGTGAAAAACTCAAACTCATTAATCAAGGAATTTGTCCCGAGTGTAAACAAAAAACTATCGAAATCGTTGATCAAAAAGGAGGCGGGTGTTCGGGTACTGCCTTTGTAGAATTTAAATGCAGTAATTGCCACTACAGCGATAGTTTCAACATAGGAAGTGGAGGATGCAATGGAGGTTCTTGCAAGGTGTAATTATTATTTTTAAGTAAAATTTAATTGTACTTATTCTCTTTTGGTCGATATAGTTTATGAATTTGACAATTCAAAAAAATTCCAGGTTAAAGGAGACCTCACCCAATGACAAGAAATTCCCTCTTAAAAAGTGTAATGATTTCATCAGCACTTAGTATAGCCCTTATAGGCTGTGGCAGTAGCACTGCACCTACAACCAATGCAGGTAGTACAGATACTGGTTCAAAAAACAATACAGCACAATCAACAATCGATGGTAAAGCTGTTGATGGGTATCTACAATTTGCAACGGTATGTTTAGATATAAATCAAGATGGCTACTGTCAAAACACAGAACCAAATACACAAACAGATAAAAATGGTACTTTTGCATTAAAAATAACGTCCCAATTACAAGCTCAAGAAAATTATGATAAAGCCATGCTTTTAGTATATGGTGGTAAAGACGTAGATACAGGTATGGATTTTAATGGTAAATTATTAGCACCCAAAGATGGCAAGATTGTCAATGTTACACCCATCACTACACTTGTTGCAAAAGCAGTACAAAAAGAGTTAAAAGCAGCTCCAAAATTAACACCTGAACAAATCAAAGAAAAGATACAAACATCAAGAAAAAGAGTTGCACAAGCACTTGATATCGCAGAAGAAGATATGGATAAAGATCCTGTTGCAGAACAAAAAGCGGGTAAAGAAAATCTTATCAAAAAAGCATTACAACTACAAAAAGCAGTTGATACAATGCTTGTAGCAGAAGACACTACAGGACAAAGTAAAGATGATAGAGCAGAAAAAATTTATGAAGCACTTATCAATGGCTTAGATGGCATGAAACAAGGAGACAGTGGGGTTGAAACGCTTTTTGGCAAGACACTTCAAAAAGCAAAAGATGATGCAAAGACAAAAGCCCTTATCGGTGGAGAGAATGGTTTAAAGCTAGGTAAAGCTGCACAAGAAGTTGCCAAAAATCTTCAGGAGAGATTTGACAACTTTGATCAACAAACAAGACAAAATGATGATTTTTTACAAAAAATCGCTACTGTTACTGCAGCAGATGTCCAAAAAATAAAAATAGACTTTGACAATGGTGATGGCAATATTACAGGAAAAATTTCCATAGACGATCAAAAATTTCAAAATGATTATGACTGGAGTACCGAATTTATCAGAGTTGATCTACAACATCTTGGAGTCATGAATCCTTCAAATGAGTTACTAAAAAAACTTAAGGATATATTCCAAAATGAAGGTGCTATCAAACCAGGTACTTTATTTAATAAAACAAAATTATTAGCAAATACACATGATACAGAACTTTTAGATATTTATCAAAAAATTAAAAATTTTCAAAATACTGTTAAAGTAGAGAAGGAGAAAGAATCAGCACAAAGAGAAAATCAAGTTTTTAAAATCAATACGCCTATGACAATTTTTACACCTGAGGAAGATGGTTACAGTAAAGTTACTTTTAACGATAATAAAACTTTAACATTTGAAGAATTTCAAGTACAAGAAGATGGAACCTTTTCACAAAACAATGGGGAGAACTCAGATTTCATCTATGATAAAGGAAATTGGGTAGAAGAACAACAAAATATGCAAAGCTATAAAGTAGACGCAACAGGTGCAATCATACTTCCGCAAACGCACGATAAAGTACAACTTAGTACACCAAAAGACATATCTGGACAAACCACACAAATACCAAATAATAGTCTATCTACAGTTATGCCAAAAAACGCAAAAATGGGTTTTGTACATATTGAGAAGACAGATGATACTTACTCTTTAGATGAAGTTGCACAAAACTATGATACACAAAAACCGTATAGTTCAATCGGTGAATTTATCCAAAATCAATGCGGTACACGCTGGTTTGAGGGAGACGATCACGGCGGTATTGCATTTAAACCAACTGGAACTGACAATAGTTGTGATCCTAAAGCTACACAAGGTGAATTAGTCTATGTTAGCACTGATGAAAACAATAAAGCACATATGGGTAACAGTGCAGGAAAATGGGAGATAAAAGACCTATCTGATGGTATACGTGTATTGGTTGTAAAACCTTCTAATCTGAAAAGATTTGATCACGGTGATCATGGTATTCATTACCCATTATTTTCCCTAAAAGATGGTCAACTTTACAGAGGGGATTTAGAGCCAAAAGGTTCAAAATTTTCTTTTCCAGCATTTAATGAGGTAGCCATGCGTACAATAACCTCTGCAATCACTGAAAACTGGGATTCACTAAAAAATAAGTTTAATATAAATCAGAAAAATAACAAAAGCTCTGATAATTCATCACAAGAGAAGAAAACAGTACAAGATAACTCTATATACTAATTTTTAGTGTAAAGATAGAATATTTTCTATCTTTACACTTCCACAAAACTATATAAAAGATTAATTTCGTCAGCCCAAATACTATCATCAATCGTTTCAAGGATAAGAGGAATATCATCCATATGTGAATCATTCATGATAAATCGAAATGCATCTAATCCAATCTTACCTTTACCCAGACTATCATGACGATCTACACGTGAACCAAGCTCTGGTTTAGAATCATTGATATGCATCCCTTTTAAATATTTAAATCCAATTATCTCATCAAAGTTTTTCCAAGTTTTGTCGTAAGCTTCTCGTGTTCGTATATCATAACCTGCGGTGAACATATGGCAGGTATCGATACATACCCCAACTCTTGACTTATCAATCGACTGATCAATCAAATAACCCAAATGTTCAAATTTAAATCCTAGGTTAGATCCCTGTCCTGCAGTGTTCTCCATCACAAGCGTTACGTTTTGCGTCTGCTGGAGTGTTTCGTTCATAGATTTTGCTATACGATCCAAACAAACTTCTTCACTGATTTTTTTCAAGTGACTTCCTGGATGAAAATTTAGACGATCAAGTCCAAGTTGTTCACAACGTTGCACTTCATCGATAAAAGCGTCAAGTGATTTTTGTCTCTTCTCTTCTTCAGGATGCCCAAGATTGATCAGATAACTATCATGTGGCAAAACATGTTTTGGCAATATTTCAGCGATTTCCAGATTTTTTTTAAACAGGTCAATAGTCTGGGCATCCAATGGTTTGGCTTTCCATTGCCTTTGATTTTTTGTAAATAGTGCAAATGCCTTTGCACCAATCGCCTTAGCATTTAGAGGTGCATTGTAAACCCCTCCGCTTGCACTAACATGAGCCCCTACAAATTTACTCATTTTGGAAGTTTCTTTAACTTAATCATAATATGATTTTTTGTATCTTTAAAGTAAACATTTCCAGGCCAAATTTTATATTTTATGGCATACTCATCGGTCATGATTTTTTGCATAAAACCATTTGTGGTTTTTCTTAAATGTTTTCCCCTTAAAATAGGTTTACTTTGCAATACATTTGCAACTAAATCATCAGGATACGCTCCAGAAAGAAAGGTTTGATTAAAACCTTGTTTCGTATTGCATAACTGATCTACGCAAATATCATCTTCTGTTAAAGACAATTTAAGATTGAGTACCAGCTTTCCCATCGTAAAAACCTGCAAATTGATTGCATCTTTATATCTGTTTAAAAATCCAGTATCTGAAAAAGCAAATTTTTTAGTTTTTAATGTGATTTTATATGGCTCAGAATATAACATATCCGCATCTTTTTGGACAGGCTCTTCTGCCACTGGCTCATCAACAACATTTTCAACAATCATCTGTTCTTTTGTAACTGGAGGTAATACTTTTTTCTTTTCAGGTTGTATTACTTGTTGTTCATATGCTTGCGCACTAACAACATTTTTATTGTGAGTCGCTTTGCCCGGAACAATTTTTTGAGCACATCCTGCCAGTAACAAAACCATCAATGTAAACACAATATATAATTTCATAAATCTCTCCAAAAATTCAATAATCTTACATACTAACATACAATTATTTATATAAAAGCAATTTTTAGATATTATCTCCCACAATTTATAAAACTTACAGAGGGAATTTAATGAATTTAAAAACGAATAAAACAAATAGTGCAAACGCAACTATTAAAGCTACTGTCACTAAAGATCAAATCGAACAAAAAGAGACACAACTTGCACAAGAAGCTGCCAAGGGTATGCAAATCGCAGGTTTCAGAAAAGGTAAAGTTCCAGCACATATTGTCAAAGCAAGATATGGCGACAAATTAACAGAAGATGCTAAGAACGATGCACTTCGCACAATTTATGAGCAAGGGATAGAGGAGCTTAAACTTGAAGCAGACCAAATTATCGGTGAACCTAATGTTAAAAAGTTTGATGAAACAGAATCTGGAGATATCACTGTAGAGATTTCTATCGCAACTAAACCTGAAATGAAAATCGAAGGCTATCAAGAATTTATTCCTGATTTTGAAAAGCCAGAAGTAACCGATGAAGAAGTGAAAGAACGCGTTGAAGGTATGTTAAAATCATCTGCACCAATAGAAAAGATCAAGAAAGCACGCGCCCTTCAAAAAGGTGATTTTGCCCTGTTTGATTTTGAAGGTTTCGTTGATGGTGAAGCATTTGAAGGTGGAAGTGCAAAAGCATATACTTTAGAGATTGGAAGTGGCAGCTTTATACCTGGTTTTGAGGATCAAATGATTGGGATGAAAGAAGATGAAGGAAAAGATATCGTTGTTACCTTCCCTGAAGACTACCATTCAAAAGATTTAGCGGGGAAAGAAGCAACTTTTAAAGTAACGCTTTTAGAGATTCAAGAAAAAGTGATCCCAACCGATATAGAACCAGAGACATTGAAAAAGTTTCTTCCAGAGGAAGAGTCTCCAACAAAAGAGCTTCTTGAGAAGAAAGTAAAAGAGCAGATTGAAGCAGAAAAACTTTCCAAAATTTATCAAGAAGAGGTAAAACCAAAATTTGTAGAAGCATTAGTTGAAAAATTTGAGATTGATTTACCTGAAAATATTGTAGAGCAAGAGATCGATATGGCATTTAGAAATGCTCTTCCTTCAATGGGTGAAGATGAAATCAAAAAATACACAACAGATGTAGATGCAGCGAAAGAAAAAAGAGAAGAGTACAGAAATGACGCTATTGACAGTGTTAAACTTACTTTTATCGTTGATGAGTTGGCAAAAAAAGAGGAAATCGCAGTAGATGATCAAGAAGTGATGCAAACACTTTATTTTGAAGCATTACAAAGTGGACAAGATCCTCAGGCACTTATCAAACAATACGAAGAACAAGGTTTATTGCCGGCAGTTAAAATGGCAATCGTTGAGGATAGACTTTTCACAAAACTTTTCAACGAAAAAAAATAAAGGATTTTTATGAGTTATGTACCAATAGTAGTCGAAAAAACAGGTCGAGGAGAGAGGAGTTATGATATCTTTTCCAGACTTTTAAAAGATAGAATTATTATGCTCGCTGGTGAAGTAAATGATGCCGTAGCCTCTACTGTTGTTGCACAACTTCTATTTTTAGAGGCTGAAGATCCTGATAAAGATATATTTTTATATATTAACTCTCCCGGCGGTGTTATCACTAGTGGTATGAGTATGTTTGATACGATGAACTACATCAAACCTGATGTATGTACTATCTGTATAGGTCAGGCAGCTTCTATGGGTGCATTTTTGCTCTCTAGTGGTGAAAAAGGCAAAAGATATGCTCTTCCACATGCTAGAATCATGATTCATCAACCTCTTGGTGGGGCACAAGGACAAGCAACCGATATACAGATTCAGGCAAAAGAGATTCAACGCATGAAAGATGAGTTAAATGGTATCCTTGCTGAACAAACAGGACAACCTCTTGAAAAACTTCAAGCAGATACAGAAAGAGATTTTTTCATGAGTGCTAAAGAAGCCAAAGAGTACGGACTTATCGACAAAGTACTAGAAAAAAGTTTTAAGTAAAGATATTCAATGTACTGCATAAACAATGAAGGTGATGTGATTTCAAAGGAAAAAAAAAGATTGAAAACAAAAGCCGGTATAGATGAGAACAAAAAAACTATTTCAATAACTAAAGATGATGCAGCTCTCAAGCAGATGGGTTTATTTTCGAAGCAAGTGATTGAAAAATTAATTCGTGACAAAGTACCTACAACACCAGAAAATTATGCTATCTATTTCGAAAAACTTTTAGAAGAAAAACCTCTCAGTCAGAAAAAGAGTATTGGTGCGGTACTTGAAGCGGAAGAAATCCATAAACATACCTATGTCGCACGAATAGAACACAATGTCAAAGATAGTTTTAAACAAATCAAAGATATCCTCGATATTGTATCAACAATGTATACAAAAGTTAATAAACTAAAAATACTCACAAAAAATAAAAAGGGCGAAATTCTTAAAGGTTCAGGACAAGTCGCACTTGTTGCATACGAAGAAAACCTTGATGAGATAATGGGTGCATTAGAAAAGCAACAAAACACTCTAAAAGAACGCTATACAGATATTTCAAAACATATCAAAAGTTTTTATCAAGAAAGTGTTTATGATGCAAAATATGATGTCTATAATAAAAATTATTTATTAAAACTGTTAGATGCTGAAAAAACAAATGTAAGTCACTTCCATCATGAAAGTACCATCTTGACATTTAGAATCCAAGAGCAATCGCTACAAAATGTACGTCTACTCAGAGATAAAGAGTTGATTACGAAGACGGTTGTCAATATGATTTTGAAACGTTCCAGAAGAAGTGATAGTATCGCACACCTTGGAACAAATATCTTTGTGATTATTCTAAAACATACAAATCATGAACAAGCACAAAAGATGATTGAAAGCATCAATAATATTATTGAATACTCAAACTATATTGTTGATTCTGAAAGTATTGATATCGCATTGGACTTTGGTATAGCTCGCATAGCACCAAATCAAACCAAAGAACAAATCATCACCCAAGCTATTGAAGATCTGAAATAAGTTTATTATGTTACGAGATATTATCACTTACCCTCACAAAATTTTAAAAGAAAAATCAAAAGAAATTACACTTTTTGACAATGAGCTTCATACACTTTTGGATGACATGTATGAAACTATGATGCATAAAAGTGGTATCGGTTTAGCAGCTATACAAATAGCTGTTCCTCTAAATACTTTAATCATTAATCTGCCAAATAAAGATGACAAACAAGAAAAAGAAGATTTGGTAGAAGTTATCAATCCTACTATACTTGAAATGGATGGATCTACTCTGTACACTGAAGGATGTCTAAGTGTTCCAGAGTACTATGAAGATGTACAAAGAGCCGAACGCATCAAAGTCTCTTATTTTGACAGACACGGCAATGAAATCATCACAGAGTATGACGGTCTGATGGCGATTGCTTTTCAACATGAGTGTGATCATCTCAAAGGAGAACTTTTTATCGAAAAACTCTCTTATCTCAAACGTAAAAAATTTGAAAAAGAGTGGAAAAAAAAGATAAAAGGCAAGAAATAACTTCTGATGAAGCAAATTCAGTGTGCCACACTTGATGGCTTTGATGCAAAAGTTGTCAATGTTGAAGTTGCTTTTGTCCGTGCACTTCCAAGTTTTGCCATAGTAGGACTAGCACAGACTTCTATCCAAGAATCCAAAGAGCGTATCAAATCAGCCCTTAGTGCTATTGATTTTAAATTTCCTCCTCAAAAAGTTACTGTAAATCTCTCTCCCTCTGACATTCGAAAAGAAGGAAGTCACTTTGATTTGCCTATTGCCCTGCTCATCGCTTTACAAAAAGATAAAACCACATTTGATGATTTTATGGCATTTGGTGAGCTCGGACTTGATGGAAAACTTAAAGATACCACAACACTTTTTGCGATAATTCTCTCGCTTGCAAAAGATAACCTCATCAAAAAGGTCATCATTCCATATGAGAGTATCGAAAAGATCAGCAAAATCCCTGGATTAGAGATATATCCGGCAAAAATACTATTGGATGCCATCACAATCTTTACAACACCACAAAATGCAAAGACAATCAAATCTGATGAATCTCTAGAATATCACCATCTGCTCATCGATAATAAAAAATATTATTATACCAATCATTTTCCACTTGACTTTAAAGAGATCAAAGGTCAAGAAGTTGCCAAACGCGCCTCACTCATCGCAGCATCTGGTATGCACAATATCCTTTTTGAGGGAAGTCCAGGATGTGGTAAAAGTATGAGTGCCAAACGACTCCCTTTTATCATGCCACCTATGAGTTTGGATGAGATATTAGAAAAAGCGAAACTTGATGCACTAGAAGGAAAAGAGCCTTCTTTTCAGCCTTTACGAGAATTTCGCAGTCCACACCATACCTCAACCCGTGCTAGTATCTTTGGCGGAGGAAGTGCCAAAGCGAGAATTGGAGAAGTTTCACTTGCCAACAATGGGCTACTTTTTTTCGATGAAATCCCCCATTTTCCAAAAACAGTTTTAGAGAGTCTTAGAGAACCGTTAGAAGATCATCACGTACTTATATCACGTGTCAATACCAAAGTACGCTATCGGACAAAGTTTCTCTTTGTAGCTGCTATGAATCCTTGTCCTTGTGGAAATATGCTTAGCAACACAAAAGTTTGCAAATGTAATGATTTAGAAATAAACCGTTATAGAAAAAGACTCTCTTCCCCGCTTCTTGATCGTATTGATCTGTATGTACAAATGGGAGAGATTTCTCCACAAGATGCAAGTTCTATCAGTTCACATGAAATGTTTGAAAAAGTCAAAACAGTTTTTTCACGCCAACTGCAAAGAGGACAAAGCGAACTCAATGGCAAACTCAACGATCAAGAAATTCAAAAATTTTGCATCCTTGATGAAGAGAGTCAATCAGTTTTAAATCATGCAATCACCCGATTTGACCTTAGCCAAAGAGCAATCAATAAAACACTTAAAGTCGCCCGTACCATTGCTGACTTAGATGAAAGTGATCACATCCAAAAACCACACCTCATAGAAGCTTTACAATATCGTTTTCGCTAGGAGGCTGTCGGACTCATCTGATTGAAGCTAAAAATAGGGCAAAAGAGTGGATTTTGTAGCCAATCAAGCATGAATCCGACAGCCTCCTAGAGTAAAAAGACAAGACTGATCATCGCCAAAATGATATAGAGTGCTGAGGGGATTTTGTGTAGCGTATGGATGATATTTTTGCTAAATATTTTCGCCATACGTGATGTTACAACAGCGGGCTTTACACTTTTCAAAAATCCTTTTTCACCCATCTTTGCCAACCGTTTAATCCCAGGTTCTCCATATGTCGCAGCTTTTAAAAAAGCTTTTTTACTACTTTTATCTTTTAATAAACGATAATAGATAGGGGCATCATCACCCAAAACTTTAAAAAGGACATTGCTATCTTTCCCAAACGTTTTAGCAAAGCCTATTGAGTTATGAAATACTTTCATATTGGGTGACTTTTCTAACAATTTCATAGTAGTACTCAATCCACTGGTTTTACTTACACTGTATACATCTTCAAAAAACCGCTTTACCGGTTTAATGTTTTTGGTACTTTTAACTTGTTTAGCAGATCGAATGATAAATTTTTCAAGCCATAAAGGCATCTTGCCACTTTTTCGTATCAACTTCATAGCACTCACCCCACCTTTAAGTGGTGCGGCACTACCAGCACTCATCAAAGTTGCACCGGTTGCAATCACACCAATAGTCGAAAGCCCAACCAAAACTTTATCAACTTCTTCTCCTGTAAAATGGTGATACCCCTCAATCGCCAAATCCCGTAAATCACCAAAAATAAAAAAGTCACTCACGCCAGCAGAAATCTGACCAATCGTCTCATCACTTTTCCCACGAATCACACCTTCAAGTGCTTTTTCCCCCTGATATCCCATAGAATTTCGCTTAAACTCCAATGCCTCATAAAGCTCTTTTGTCCGAGGGTCGTACTTGACATAATCATACTGCATGAAAAATTCTAAATATTCTGCTGCTTGTGCATATTTGTCATGATCTATCAATTCAAGAGTTTGGGGGATAGGATCTATCCTCTGTAAAGCATCTACTCTTTTTTGCGTACTTAACTCATACCGATCATACAACATCATCAAAGAAAAAGTCAACAGCATAAATGCAAATAATTTTATTAATAATCTCATAAGGGCATTATACCATACTTTTTGACCCACTTATAAGAGAATCTATGTTAAAGTCATCCCCATGAAATGCGTATATAAAGAAGTTTCTTCTCTTGATCAAAAGTGCTATAACACCTATCATATGAGTGAAGATTTACTCATGGAACACGCTGCTTTAGGATTACAAAAAGCACTTCCTAAAAAAGCAAAAAGTATTCTTATCGTTTCAGGTCCTGGAAACAATGGCGCAGATGGCATCGCACTTGCACGCTTGATACAAACGATTTATGAAAGGGTTGTTCTCTTTTTACCCTATGGTGCAAAATCCAAAATGGCACAACTTCAACTAAAACGAGCACAAAGCGTTGGTGTAGAAATTTTGGAAAAACCATTTGAAGCTGATGTTGTTGTAGATGCACTCTTTGGGTCAGGATTGAGTAAACCATTGGATAAAAAAGCAATCTCTCTTATAGAAATACTCAATACCTACGAAAGTTATAAAATTGCTTGTGATATTCCCACGGGCTTAGATATACTAGGCAATGTACAAAACACAGCGTTTATAGCAGATAAAACCATAACCATGGGTGCACGAAAAAATGCACTTTATACAGATATCGCAAAAGATTATGTCGGCGATATCATCTGTGTTGATTTGGGAGTTCATCATCATCTATATGAAGATCAAACAGATACCTTTTTGCTTGAAAAAACAGATTTAAAACTTCCCATACGCTATGATAAAAACTGCCACAAAGGACACTTCGGACATCTTAACGTCATAGCAGGGAAAAAAGCAGGCGCTGGTATCATTGCTGCAGAAGCCGCGTATGCCTTTGGTGCAGGATTGGTTACCGTTGTGGAAAATGAACCTTATAGTGTACCTTATGAGCTCATGAATTCTACAACATTGAGTGATAATGTAACCGCTATTTGTATAGGAATGGGACTTGGAAATCAATTTGACAATACGTACCTATCAAACTTTCTCATGCACCATGACCTTCCAGTCCTCATAGATGCTGATCTTTTTTACCATGACATACTCAAAGAAGTGCTGCTAACAAAGAAAAACCTTATACTCACACCCCACCCAAAAGAGTTTGCTTCACTCCTAAAAATAACAGGTTTTGGAGATATCAGTGTCAAAGATATTCAAGCTGATCGTTTCGGCTGGGCAAAACGATTTGGCGATCAATATCCTGATCTCGTATTGGTTCTTAAGGGAGCAAACACACTCATCGTCCATCAGAAAAAAACATATATACAACCTTTTGGCAGTAATGTTCTTAGTAAAGGAGGAAGCGGTGACGTACTTGGTGGGCTTATCGCATCCCTGCTTGCACAAGGATATTCACTTTTGGATGCTGCTATAAGTGGTTCTATCGCCCATGCACTTAGTGCCAAAAACTTTCGTAAAAACAACTATGCCCTAAGACCACAGGAGTTGATAGAGGGCGTTAAGTGTCTCTAAAAAAAATCGTTATCCTTTTCAGTGGAAGAGGATCTAACATGGAAAATCTCATCAAAACACTTCCAAAAGAAAAGATTAAAGTTGTCGCAACTATCACTAACAATCCTCATTCATCTGGCATTAAAAGAGCAAAAGAGCTTGGAATACAAACAATCATCATAGATCATAAAGCATATGCAGATAGAGAAGCATTTGATACAAAACTTGTCCAAACGATACAAACATTTAAACCTGATCTCACCATCTTGGCAGGATTTATGCGTATCCTTACTCCTATATTTACAGATCAGATTAAAGCTATCAATATCCACCCTTCCCTGCTACCTCTGTTCAAAGGAGCAAATGCCATAGAAGAGAGTTTTTATTCGGACATGAAAGTTGCAGGAGTGACAACACATATGGTCAACAGTGCACTAGACAGTGGTCAGATTATCGATCAAGCGTGTTTTGAAAAAGAAGGTTTAGACTTTGAAGCATTTAAAGCTAAAATAACACAGACAGAACACCAACTATATCCTAGGTCAATACAAAAGGTTTTGTTAACTTAAATAGGATAGAATAACTCTTATTAAACTGGAGAAAATTTATGACAAATACATTAAAAATTGGAAAATACGAATTTGCCAGCCGACTCATCGTAGGAAGTGGTAAATATCCGGATTTTAAAACAACCAAAGATGCCACACTAGCCAGTGGTTCAAATATGATCACCGTTGCTGTAAGACGTGTCAACATCACCAATCCTGATGAAGAAAATCTGATGGATTATTTTAAAGATACAAACGTACAGATTTTGCCAAATTCAGCAGGATGTACTACTGCTGAAGAAGCAATCACGCTCTTTCGTATGGTCAAAGAAGCAACAGGTATAGATATCATCAAGATGGAAGTGATCGGAGATACCGCAAAAACACTCTACCCGGATGTTTTAGACACACTCAAAGCGACTGAAGTTTTAGCAAAAGAGGGCTTTACGATTATGGCATATACCAATGATGACCCAATCATGGCAAAACGTCTTGAAAATGCCGGTGCTGCTGCTGTAATGCCTCTAGCTGCTCCTATAGGAAGTGGCTTAGGCATACAAAACAGATACAACGTACTTTTTGTTAAAGAAGCAGTCAATGTCCCTGTAATCGTTGATGCAGGAATCGGTTGTGCAAGTGATGCCGCAATCGCGATGGAGATAGGTGTCGATGGAATTTTAACCAATACTGCCATCGCACAATCTAAAAATCCAGTAATTATGGCGGAAGCCATGAAACTTGCTGTGCAATCTGGTCGTATGAGTTACCTTGCAGGAAGAATTGCTAAAAAACCTTTTGCAACTGCCAGTTCACCGACAGAAGGTCTTATAGAATTTAATAAGAATTCTTAAATATTTTATCTTTTTGCCACAATTTTTCTAAATTGTGGCAAAAGCTCTTGACAATTCAGAAAAGTTAGGGTAAAATCTCACCCTCAAAACCAAAGAGTTTATCTATCGGAGTGTAGCGCAGCCTGGTTAGCGCACCTGGTTTGGGACCAGGGGGTCGAAGGTTCGAATCCTTTCACTCCGACCATCGATATAAAATTATAACTCTTATGGTGAGATTAGCTCAGCTGGTTAGAGCACTGGTTTGTGGTGCCGGGGGTCGCGGGTTCGAATCCCGTATCTCACCCCATCGGTTATGGGTTTACAGATATTGAGCGCTCGTGGCTCAATTGGATAGAGCAACAGACTTCGGATCTGTAGGTTATAGGTTCGACTCCTATCGGGCGTACCATTACCATTTTGAGAAAGATATAGTGGGCAAAGCTCATCATATCAATGTTTTATTTGAGCGCTCGTAGCTCAGCTGGATAGAGCATCGCCCTTCTAAGGCGAGGGTCTTAGGTTCGAATCCTAACGGGCGTACCACCTATGCACAGTAGATGTGTTCTATAGGTTTTTTTTGATAGGATTTATCTTATCTCTACTGTTATATATGCGGACGTGGTGAAATTGGTAGACACGCCAGACTTAGGATCTGGTGCCTCACGGTGTGAAGGTTCAAGTCCTTTCGTCCGCACCATCTTTTATA
>JALULO010000163.1 GCA_027056215.1 Campylobacterales bacterium
TACAATAAAATTATTGGTTGAAAGTGGTATTGATATAGATAAAATAGACAATGAAGGTATTTCCTTTTTTGATGAAGCGATTGTGACAGGAAATCTTGATCTTGTGACTTATCTTGTAGAAGAAAAAGAGTTGGATGTAAATCTCACACGTCGTAAAAGTGGCTTTACCCCACTGATGCAGGCTGCATGTTATGGATATACTGAGATTGTTCAATATCTATTGGGAAAAGGTGCAGATATTTATAGTAAAGATAATGCCAATATGGATGCCATCGCCTACACAAAAAAACTACAACGCAAACAAATGCAAAAATTTTTAGAAGAGTATATCTTACAAAAAACATAGATCATCACCAAAAGTAACACTATGTTCATAAACAAAATCAAATAACTTTTACTGATGTTGAACATAGTAATACTTATCCCCATTTAAACATTCATATGTTAGTATTAAAAATAACCTTAAGCGAGGAGGCTAAATGGAAGTAAATATGATTTCTGAGGCTATAAAATATATGTTCCTTGGTATGACAACTGTTTTTCTCTTTTTAATTTTGTTGATCTTTGTGTTAAAGTTGCAAGCCAAATTACTCAATAAATTTTTCCCACTCAAAAAACCTGTTAGTGTTGCCCCTGTAAAACCTATTACTACGGCTTCTGAAGATGAAGAAACGATTGCCGTACTTACTGCAGCAATCACTGAGTTTAAAAAAGGATAAAAAAGTATGGCTAAAAAACTGATAGATATTATGGATACAACTTTCAGGGATGGTTTTCAATCTGTTTTTGGTGGTCGTGTATTGATGCAAGATTTCTTTCCTGCTCTTGAAGCAGCAAAAGAAGCGGGAATAAGCCATTTTGAATTTGGTGGAGGTGCAAGATTTCAAAGTCTTTTTTTTTATCTTAATGAAAATGCTTTTGAAATGATGGATAAGTTTAGAGAGATTGTTGGACCAGAAGCGAATCTTCAAACGCTTTCCCGGGGTGTTAATACGGTGATGTTAGATACTGGTAGTAGCGAGCTTATAGATTTACATGCAAAACTTTTTAAAAAACATGGAACGACTACAATTCGTAACTTTGATGCATTAAATGATGTGGAAAATTTAAAATACAGTGGCGAGTGTATTAAAAAACATGGTCTTAAACATGAAGTAGTTGTAACATTGATGGATTTACCACCTGGATGTACAGGTGCTCATGACGTTCCTTTTTATGAAAAAGTTCTAAGAGAAATCCTTGATTCAAATATCGGATATGATAGTGTATGTTTTAAAGATGCAAGTGGAACATCTAGTCCTCTTAAAGTTTATGAAACGATTAAAATGGCAAAGAAATTATTGCCGGAAGATGTCCATGTACGACTTCATACACATGAAACTGCGGGTGTTAGTGTTGCTTGTTATCTAGCTGCATTGGATGCCGGAGTAGATGGTATTGATTTAGCTGCTAGTCCTGTGAGTGGGGGAACATCTCAGCCTGATATTTTAACACTATTACATGCGACAAAAGGATCAAACTATGATCTTGGTGGTTTAGATATTGAAAAAATATTAACTTATGAAGAAGTACTTAAAGATACATTGAGTGACTATTTTATACCACCTGAAGCAACACAAGTCTCTCCGTTGATACCTTTTTCTCCTATGCCCGGAGGCGCATTGACTGCAAATACACAAATGATGCGAGATAATGATTCTTTAGATAAATTTCCGCAAGTGATTAAAGCGATGAGGGAAGTAGTAGAAAAGGGTGGTTATGGAACTTCTGTAACACCTGTTTCCCAATTTTATTGGCAACAGGCTTATGCAAATGTAATGTTTGGTCCATGGAAACAGATAGCTCCTGGATATGGGCGTATGGTGCTTGGCTATTTTGGTAAGACACCAGTTTCGCCAGATCCCGAAATTGTTGCATTGGCATCAAAACAGCTTAAACTTGAGCCAACAAGTAAAACAGCGCTTGAACTTGCAGATGCAGATCCTCTAAAATCAATGCATCATTTTACAGAAATACTTGAAAAAAACAACATCGAATTTACAGAAGAAAATCTTTTTATAGCTGCATCTTGTGGTGACAAGGGTATTACTTTCTTGAAGGGTGAAACAGAAGTTAATGTACGTAAACTAAGTAATATGAAAACAGAAAAAGGAAATAATGATATGGCAGGTCAATACACAGTAGTTGTAAATGGGAAAAAATATAACGTTGATGTCGTAGAAGGGCATGATGGGAGTATAGCTGTAACAAATGCAGTAGCGGTAGCGGCTACTACAGTTGACAATACACCAACTGTTACTAGTGGATCTGGAAGTGTTGAAGTCCATTCTCAAACACCTGGCAATGTTTGGAAAATAGTTGCAAATATTGGTGATGTAGTTAAAGAAGGTGATACGATTATGATACTTGAAGCTATGAAAATGGAGATTGACATTACTGCTCCACAAGATGGAGTAGTAAAATCACTTAATGTAAATGTAAATGATGCAGTACAAGACGGTCAGTTACTTGCGACAATGGATTAGAGGAGTTTTTATGAAAAAAATTCTCATTTCATTACTATTTGTATTTACTTTTCTTACTCCTATCTCAACATTTGCATCTGAGCATGAAACAGTAAAACATGTACAAAGTGAAACTCAGGATGCATATAAACCCAAATCAGTAACAGATTTATTTGCAGGCTTTTTTGATACTACTGGATTAAAAGCGATTTTATTTCCTAAAGATGGTGTAAAAAATGGTCGAGGTGAAGAGATGACTAAGTTTGCCCAAAGTGGTGGACGTGTAATCATGTTTTTGATTATCTTTTTGCTTTTTTATCTAGCTGTTGTGAAGGGTTTTGAACCACTTCTCCTTTTGCCTATTGCTTTTGGTGGACTCCTTGCCAATATTCCCGTTGCAAATATGACAGGTCCTCATGGAATGCTTGGTATTATTTACGATATGGGTATTGCCAATGAATTTTTTCCCTTGTTGATTTTTATGGGGGTAGGTGCGATGACTGATTTTGGTCCACTATTAGCCAATCCTAAAACTGCAATATTGGGTGGTGCTGCACAATTTGGTATCTTTGGGTCGTTAGTAGGAGCGGCTGCTCTTTCTCAATATGATATTGTTGAATATAGTTTAAAACAATGTTCTGCAATAAGTATTATTGGTGGTGCTGATGGTCCTACTTCGATTTTTATTGCTTCTGCACTTGCACCAGAGATGTTAGGTGCTATAGCTGTTGCTGCATATTCGTATATGGCATTGGTTCCTGTGATTCAACCTCCCATTATGAAAGCGTTGACAACAGATGAAGAACGTAAGATAAAAATGGTTACAGGAAGACAGGTTAGTAAAACTGAAAAACTGTTGTTCCCAATAGTGGTTATTATGATGATTGCTCTTGTCTTACCCGATGCAGCTCCTCTAATGGGTGCATTTACACTGGGTAATTTTGCTAAAGAATCTGGTGTTGTAGATAGACTCTCTAACGAAATGCAAAATTCTCTTATTAATATCGTAACAATCTTTTTAGGATTAGGTGTTGGAGGAACGTTACAAGCAGATAAATTTTTGGTAGCAGAAACTTTGGGAATCATGATCATAGGTCTTTTGGCATTTGCAGCGGGAACAGCAGCTGGTGTCTTGATGGCAAAACTAATGAATAAGTTTTCCAAAGAACCGATTAATCCACTTATCGGAGCAGCGGGAGTCTCTGCCGTCCCTATGGCAGCGAGGGTTGTAAGCAAAGTAGGTCAGGAATATAATAAATCCAATATCTTACTGATGCATGCAATGGGGCCTAATGTGGCAGGTGTTATCGGTTCAGCAGTGGCAGCTGGTGTTTTATTGTCAATATTTAAGTAAATATATCGTAAAGACGATATAATAAGTATGTTAATTTTTAGAAATAAGGATAAAAAATGATCACAAAAGCGGATCTTGCGGCTTTGGGTATATCTGATGTAAGAAACATATATTATAATTCTGATTATGATGAGTTATACAAACATGAAGTTCAACAGGATAAAGAAGAGGTTTCTGCCAATGGTGCAGTAATGGTGGATACTGGCATATTTACGGGTAGAAGTCCAAAAGATAAATATTTTGTTGATCAAGATCCTTCAAATAAGTATATCTCATGGGGTGATATTAACCATCCTATATCTAAAGAGATTTTTGATGCATTGTTTGAAAAAGCAAAAAAAGAGTTTAAAAACAAAGATCTTTATGTTCAGGATGTTTATTGTGGTGCTAGTGATACAAGTAAAAAAAGTATACGGGTTATTACGGAAATCGCGTGGCAGGCACACTTTGTCAAAAATATGTTTATACGACCAGATGAGAAAGAATTAGAAAATTTTAAACCTGATTTTATACTTTACAATGCTTGTAAGGTAGTTGATGATGAGTGGGAAAAGCATGGTTTAAATTCTGAAGTTTTTGTTGTCTTTAATATTGAAGAAAATATTGCCATTATTGGTGGTACTTGGTATGGGGGAGAGATAAAAAAAGGTATCTTCTCTATGATGAATTATTGGTTGCCACTGGAAGGTAAGCTTCCTATGCATTGTTCTGCAAATATTGGCAATGAGAGTGATGACACAGCTCTATTTTTTGGACTTTCAGGAACAGGAAAAACAACACTTTCTGCTGATCCTAAAAGAAGATTAATTGGTGATGATGAGCATGGTTGGGATGATGAAGGTATCTTTAACTTTGAAGGCGGATGTTATGCAAAATGTATAGGTCTTGATGCCCAAGGTGAACCTGAGATTTATGGTGCCATCAAAAAAGATGCACTTTTAGAAAATGTTGTAGCAGATGAAAATGGTGTTGTTGATTTTGATGATGATACAAAAACTGAAAATACCAGAGTTTCCTATCCTATCTATCATATTGAAAACCATGAAAAAACACTTCAGGGTGGTCATCCTAAAAATATTATCTTTTTAAGTGCAGATGCTTTTGGTGTATTACCTCCTGTAAGTAAATTGACTAAAGAACAGGCGATGTACTACTTTTTAAGTGGATATACCGCAAAAGTTGCGGGAACAGAGAGAGGAATCACTGAACCTGTAGCAACATTCAGTGCATGTTTTGGTGAGGCATTTTTGCCACTGCACCCAACAGTTTATGCAAAACTTCTTGGTGAAAAAATCGAAGAGCACAATGTCAATGTTTATCTTGTAAACACAGGTTGGACGGGTGGTGCATATGGTGTTGGAACACGTATGAGTTTAAAAGCAACACGTGCTTGTATCGATGCAATCATGGATGGTTCTATATTGCAGAGTGAGTTTGATACAACAGATCTTTTTGGATTACATTTTCCAACATCTTTACCTCATGTTGATGCGAAAGTACTTAATCCTAAAAATGCTTGGGAAGACAAAGAGGCATATATGCAAACAAGAGAAAAACTTGCTGCCATGTTTGTTGAAAATTTTAAAAAATATTTAAAAGATGATGCTGAATTTGACTATTCTATAGCCGGACCAAAACTAAAAATATAAATAAAAGACATGGGTCTCACCATGTCTTTTAAGCTCTCTGAATTTCTATTTCTAAGAAACCCTTCAAGGTATTAAAGTATAATTATCTTTTCTATTTATTATAAAAATAAGCAGGACTTATATAAAGGGATATCATGAAAAAAGTTTTGATTTTAGGTGGTGGTTTTGCCGGTGTTGAGGCTGCTATATATCTGCGAAAGTATGGATTTGATGTGACAATAATTTCCAATAGAGATTATTTATATGTTTATCCAACTTCGATTTGGGTACCGACAGGGGAATCTTCTTTTGAAGATGTTTGTATACCATTGGAAAAGTTACAAAAAGTGCATGGGTTTGAGTTGATTATCGATGAAGTAGAGTCGATCCAAAGTAAAGAAAAAAAAGTATATTGTAAAACTTCTGAATACACTTATGACTATTTGATAGTTGCGATGGGTAATGGAAAAGTTAAGCACAAAGGGATCGACCATACGCTAACTATTTGTGGTGAGCCTACAGAATCATTGAAGATCAAAGAATCCTTAGATGTGTTGATTCAAAAAGGCAGCGGGAAAATAGCCATGGGCTTTGGTGGTAATCCTAAAGATCCTAGCAATGTCAGAGGTGGACCTGCTTTTGAAGTGTTGTTTAACGTACATAACCAACTCAAAAAACTGAAAATCAGAGATAAATTTGAACTCACTTTTTTTGCACCGATGAAAGAGCCTGGTGCAAGAATGGGCCCCCAAGCTCTAAAAATGATGGATCTCTTTTTTAATAAACTTGATATTAAAAAGCAAGTGGGTAAAAAGATTGTAGAATTTAAAGAAAATGGTATCTCTTTTGAGGATGATGTTTTTATCGAAAGTGACTTAACTATGTTTATTGCAGCAGGTGATGGTCATCCTATTTTCCAAAATTCTGATTTACCGTTAAATGAAGCAGGTTTGATAAAAATTAATGATTATTGTGAAGTGACGCATGACTATGATGAAGTAGTGGAATCTAGTACTGTTTTTGTTATAGGTGATTCTGCCGTATTAGATGGACCTGATTGGAGAGCGAAACAGGGGCATATTGCAGAGGTGATGGCTCGTAATACAGCATTTAATATAAAAGCTATTGAAGAAGGATCAAGTGAGCGAAAAGGTTATTTTGAGCATCTGAATATCTTATGTGTGATGGATAGCGGTGATGGTGCTGCTTTTGTTTATAGAAGTGATAAGAAAGCGATGATGCTTCCCATGCCACTTGTTGGTCACTGGATGAAAAAAGGATGGGGTTGGTACTACAAAAACTCTAAACTAAACAAGATTCCTCGTATTCCGGGAATGTAAAAAAATTTAGCTATAATTTCCCAAAAAATAAAACGGGGAAATTATGGCAAAACTCGCAAGTGGTCGTGTGACTGAAAAAAGCTCTGAACTTTTAGACAAATTTAACGCTTCCTTACCTTTTGATAAAAAATTATATGCAGAAGATATAGCAGGTTCTATCGCCCATGCTACGATGCTTGAAGCGCAAGGGATATTGACTCAACTGGAGTTAAAAGATATCGTTCATGGTTTGGGAATGATTCAAAAAGAGATAGAAGAGGGGATATTCGTTTTTGATATTGCCGATGAAGATATACATATGGCTATCGAAAAACGACTCACTGATTTGATAGGGGATACGGGTAAAAAACTGCATACTGCAAGAAGCAGAAACGATCAAGTAGCATTGGACTTTCGTTTATATGTACAAAAAAACACACTTAAAATCAAAGATTTTCTGCTTGAGCTAGAACGCACATTTTTGGATATTGCCAAAGAGCATACGACTACGATGTTACCTGGCATGACGCATCTCCAACACGCACAACCGATCAATTTTGCCTATCATATGTTGGCATATATGAGTATGTTTAAACGTGATATTGAGAGATTACAAAGTGCTTATAAGCGAAATAACTTTTCACCTATAGGTTGTGCGGCACTTGCTGGTACGCCACATGATTTAAACCGTGAGATGACAGCCCAGTTACTTGGATTTGAAGCACCGACTGTAAACTGTCTCGATACAGTTAGTGATAGAGATTTTGCACTTGATATCCTTTACAATATTGCGGCGATTATGACGCATATTTCCAGACTTTCAGAAGAGTTGATTTTATGGTCTAGTAGTGAATTTAAATTTGTTTCACTGAGTGATGCTTATTCAACAAGTAGCTCCATCATGCCACAAAAGAAAAATCCAGATGTGCCTGAACTCTTACGCGGTAAAACAGGGCGCGTGTATGGAAATCTAATCTCTCTTTTAACAGTTCTAAAAGGACTTCCACTCGCATACAATAAAGATATGCAAGAAGATAAAGAAGGTGTTTTTGACAGTGTTGAAAATGTACTTTTATCTATCGAGATATTGACACAAGCACTTAAAACGATGACTGTTCATGTGGACAACATGGAAAAAGCTTGTAAAATAGGGCATCTAAGTGCAACAGATCTTGCGGATTATCTTGTACAAAAATGTGATATGCCATTTCGTGATGCATATAAAATCACCGGTGCAATAGTTGTGGAAGCAGAAAAAATGGGTGTCGATTTGAGTGAAATGCCGGTTGAAAAGCTACAAGCACTTGATAGCAGAATAGGTGAAGATATAAGTAAATATCTTGATCTACGACACTCTATGAATGCACGAAATTCACAAGGTGGTACAGCTACAGATGCAACACAAAAACAGATAGCGTATTTTCAAAAGTGGTTAGGAGGCTATTAGACTCATGCTTGATTGGCTGCAAAAACTACTCTTTTGCCTCAATCAGATACGTCGGACAGCCTCCTAGGAGTCTAAGCGACTCCATTTTTTAGATCGCTTTTCGTGCACTATCCTCTGCCAACTGAGGCCAGCTTAGTTTTGTACCACCCAAAAGATGAAAATGTAGATGAGGAACTTCTTGTCCTCCATCTTTCCCATTGTTGGTGATAAGACGATAACCGCTTTGATCTAGTTCAAGGAGCTTTGCAACTTCTTGGATAAAAGAGGTCATCTTTGCCATAAGTTCTGGCGAAGTGAGTTGGAAATTTTCAACATGTTCTTTGGGAATAATCAAAATATGAACAGGTGCTTTTGGATAGATATCATGAAAAGCGATAAACGCATCATTTTCTAAAATCTTATTGCTTGGAATCTCACCTTCGACGATTTTGCAAAATATACACATAACTTAGCTCCTTAAAGATATATTACCCCACTAAGTAAATACCCAAATTTTTGATGCTGTGATTTCGTTCATAATCAAGGCAGATTTTTGAAGGACTCGCCGTAGCGAATTCAAAAAAATCTAACGCGGAGTATGGACGAAAGCACAGCACCCTTCGGGAAGAGTGAGAGAAGGCAACCTGCAAGTGAAAAAATCTTTGAATTAACCAGTTAGTCCTACAGATTTTTTCACTCACATTTCACCTCCTCTCACTCTTTCAAAAGTTTGGGTATTTACTTAGTGGGGTAATACAACCATGGTAATATAGTTTCCCTTAATCCATTTTTCAATACAATCAACAAAAAATTTTAGGTGCTTTGATGGAAAGTTTAGAAGAAAAAATTAAGCAGGCAAATGATCTTAAAACATTGGAAAATGTACGTATAGAGATTTTTGGGAAAAAAGGTGTTTTGGCGGCAGAATTTGCCAAGATGAAAGAAGTGCCAAACAATGAGAAAAAAGAGTTTGCAAAAAATCTCAATATTCAAAAGGCAAAGTTAACAAATCTTTTTGATACAAAAAAATTGATTCTTGAATCTGAAGC
>JALULO010000164.1 GCA_027056215.1 Campylobacterales bacterium
GCATTGGACGTAGATCACTTCATGATGGAGTTTGTATTTTTCTTTTTACTCTCTTCCATCGTTGCTGTTTTACCGATTACAATCGGTGGAGCAGGTGCAAGAGAATTGGTCTTTTTATATGGACTGGGTTACTTACACCTTGACACTACAGTGGGAGTGACATTTGCACTTCTCTTTTTTCTCATCTCCGCATTCTCTTCTTTGGTTGGTTCTTTATTTAAAAATCCTCTGATCTAAGGGGCAATCAACTTTTGCTCATAACATACAGGATCAAATCTGCAAACGATATCTGGATCAAAACGTAACAATGCCTCATCCTTTTGAGGATAATCGTTATGGCTGAGAAAATGTTTGATAACATTGATACGAGCCTCTTTTTTGGTGTCAGTATGTACGATATGCCATGGAGAGAAGACAAAAGATGTTTTAGAGAGCATCTCATCACGGGCTTGTGAGTAACCATCCCATAATGCCTGTGCTTTTGCATCGATTGGGCTAAGTTTCCACTGTTTTAGGGGATCTTCTTTTCTAGCTTCAAGACGTTTTGATTGTTCCTCTTTTGTGATGTCAAGAAAATACTTATAAAAGATGATTCCTGAGTGGGTAAGCATCTGCTCAAAATTTCCTACTTCTTCCATAAAAGATTGATGTTGCTCTTTGGTACAAAATCCCATCACCTTTTCTACACCTGCCCGGTTATACCAGCTACGGTTGAAAAATACAATCTCTCCGTCTACTGGCAGATGTGGAACATAACGCTGAAAATACCAAGATGCTTTATCTCGGTCACTAGGTTTTGCAAGTGCAACGATACGGGCTTCTCTAGGGCTTAGGTGTTCTGTGAAGCGTTTGATTGTACCATCTTTACCTGCTGCATCACGACCTTCAAAAACGACACATACTTGAAGATTTTTTTCGATGACATGTCTTTGGAATTTTACAAGTTCAACTTGAAGGTTGTAGAGTTCTCGTTTATATCGTTTTTTATCCATACTTTACTCCTGAAAACTTTTCCCTACTTTAGCATAGTTTCAACTATAGAAAGCTGATATGAAAAGAGTATATTTATACGTTTTTTATAGATCTTTTTGTGCTTCTTGTTTGTATATCTTTTTTATTTTTCGTATGATTAAGAAGTTGTCATCTGCTTTTTTCGAGAGTAGGGACGGTATAAATCTAGATTTTGAGTTATACATGAATTCAAAAAATAGAAATTGCTTTTTTGCCTTTTGCAGGAGCTTTAAACTATCATCGTTATTGAGCTTATTTGCCGATAGCGTTTTAAGATTTTGATGATAATGAGTCATAATATTTTTTACATCTTGTGCGTAATTTGGAAGATGAACTCCCCATATTTTCATCAAATAATCAATAGTGATCTCAATAGGCTTACGACACAGTTTCCCTGTTAGTGAGATAAGTGCTAGATCGGGTGTTGCAAGTGGTTTTGTACCGTCAAGTAATCGTTTGATCATGTTTTGGAAATTCTCTTTGGCAATCAGTGTATTCTTTTTTGTTGGTGTCTTTTCAAGCAGTATTTTATTCTTTTTCCACAAGATCAATGCTTTATCAAAAGCTGCTATAGCATAGCTAGATTGGGGTGTTCCTTTTTTCTTTAAAATGGTTTGAAAGTATTCCCGAACTTGATGCATCCTTTTATCATACTCAACGATAGCTTTGTCAAGACTTTGTTTTGGATTTTGGAAGGTACTGTTTAATCCTACCATAATGTATGCTTTAAGCATTTGTTGACTTTGTGTCATTTGTAAACAGTTTATACTAAAGTAATCAGTAAGTGTTGCATTTTTTGGAAATGGATCGATTTCAAAAGCCGATAATATAGCTGAAGAGAGTAAAAGCATCAAGATGATTTTTCGTATAAATTTCAAGATATGTTCCTTGGTAAATTATCACATTTATGGAGAATTTAAGATATAAGTTTTTTTGAACCAATAGTATATAATTTAATTTTAAAATCAATCTTAAAAATTGAGTTTTTTTAGAAGTTTTTTAGAAGTATAATAAAGAATGTTTTTATTGATAAGACAGGCTTATTGCCTGTCTTATTGGTTATTATTTTACTCTTGTACTTTAACCACCACACGTCTATTTTGTAAACGACCTTCGTTTGTATTGTTATCAGCTATTGGTGCAGAAGAACCATATCCTTTTGATGTTAAAAGGGATTCGTCAACCCCCTGTTTTATAAGATACGCTTTTACTGTATCGGCACGTTGTTGACTTAGTTTTAGATTGTAATCTTCTTTTCCATGAGAATCCGTGTGACCTTGTACCTCATAGTGAAAGTTAGTATGTTTATTGATTACACTCGCAATATTGTC
>JALULO010000165.1 GCA_027056215.1 Campylobacterales bacterium
TTTGCGATTTGGTGGTTTTCTATTTGTGCTGTTTGAAGTGCATTGATTGAACCTGTGATTTGTGTGATAGAATCATTTTGTTGATAGATAGAATCTGAGACGATTTTTATCAGTCCGACCATATGTTCGATATTTTCATGTAGGGTATGATAGCCATTTTTCATATCATCAGAGATTGATTTTCCCTCTTCAACACGGTTGGTTGCGTGTTGTACGATTTCTTGTATATCATTGACTGCTTGGGTACTTTTAAGTGCCAATTCTCTGACTTCTTGAGCCACAACTGCAAAACCTCTTCCTACATCACCTGCTTTTGATGCCTCTACAGCAGCATTTAAAGAGAGTATATTTGTTTGAAAAGCGATGCTCTCTATGATCTCAATGGCGTTTGAAATGTCTTGTGTTTGGTTGTCTATATTTTCAACAGAACTTACCGTCTCGTCAATCTTTGTCAATCCTGTTTTCACAGCGCTTATGAGTTTATTTGTATAGTCAGTCATCTGTTTAATGGAGTCATTATTTTTATGGATATTTGTATTGATGTTTTCTATACCTTCAACAGTGGTATTTAGATTTTGGTTTTGTTCTTTACTTGCTTTGGAAAAATAGTCAAAATTATCATTGAGTGATTGTGCATACTGGTGTAAAAGTTGACCATTTTTTTTATTTTCTTTAAGTGTTTTAACGATTGCGTCACCAAGCATATTTACACTGTTGGCTACAATATAAAAATCTCCCTTCCTTTGTGTTATATCGATCTTTCTGTGATAATTATAATTTGTATACTCTTCTAAAACAGATATAGTCTCTTGTGAATTTTCCTCTACATTTTTGATGAGGGTATTGAATATATCTTTTAATCTTATGAGTGTTTCATCGGTCGTTTTAGTGTCGATACGATGTGACAGATCACCTTCTTGTATCTTTGAAAAGACATCTATAAACTCACTTAACTGTTTTTCATCTTGTTGCATTTTTGTTTGGACTTTTTGTATATTTTGATTGATTGTTTTGGACATTTTTCCGATGATATCATCTGTGTGTACTTCAACAAAGGTAACAGTGTTATTTTTATGATGTAAATAGTTGAAAAAATGACTTAACTGTTTTTCTAAAATTTGTATAGAAGAGATGATATTTGTTGCTATGAGGGATGTTGTTAATCCTACTGCCAAAATGATTCCAAATGCAAATATACCGAGTAATATATATAACCATGAAGAGACTGATTGTAGATCTTTTGTGATACTTTGATTCATCTGTTTTAAAATGCTCTCTGTTTTATGTACACTGTTTCGCATTTGTCCATGTAGCCCAGTCTGATGTGTGAGCCCAATCTCTTTTTTCAGTGCTATGAGTTTTATAAATGCAGAATGTACATCTTTTAAAATATCTGATAAAGGTCTGTTTGGTGAAGTAGAAGGATTAAATCTAGTATATACTGTGTTATTTAAGTGTTGATAAGTTTGCAAAAATGCTTGTTTCGCTTTTATATCACTGTATAATAAAAAGCGATTGATAGTATGCTGGAGTTGTAAAAGCTGGATGAGAGAACTTTGCGCAATATGATTTTTAAGATAGATTTGAATATCTGCTAAATGTTGTGTGAGTTTTTGATTTACGCCTATAAAAGTCTGCTCCTTTTTGGCTAAAGTAAAAAAGGTTTTTGTATAATTCTGGATATAATGATGAAAATCTTTGATTTCTTGGTGACTGATATCAACATCTTGTGTGAGGTACACTAATCGAAGATAGTCCTTTTCAAGTTTTTGTCTGCTCTTTTTAAATTCATCAAGGTATCTAGTATCTTTTCTTGCCATAAAATCTTTTTCATTGCGTCTTAGTGTTAACATATCGCTGTTAAGTTGTTGTGTTAGACTTTTGATGGTAAAGAATTTATGTTGTTGTGAAAAACTGTACCAAGAGACAAGTACGATGAAAATCATACCAAAGATGGCAACCAGAGAGATTATCATTAGTTTTGTATTAAGAGAGAGTTGTTTGATCATCTATATCCTTTCGTAAATATAACGGATGTAGTATAAATCGACAAAATGGTATTTTTTATAAAGAGATACACAGAAGATACACATAAAAAAGATACCATACGCGAAAAGGATATCTCATGTGTATGCAACATCAAGCACCGGCAAAACCACAACCCAAAAAATACAGAACGAAAGATATATCTGGTGGTAAAAAGCACCAGATACTTAATAGAGATGCTTTAGAGCGTGGAGATAAAAACTTTGTAGATGAAAGAGTGAGAAAAACGATCTTACCCAAAAAAAGCTTTTTTCAGAAACTTTTTTCTTAATGTGACTCTATGTCATGTTCTGCGGGCATATCAACACCGTGGGCATTTTTAAATGCACCGTGTTTATACGCTTGATATGCCATTGCGCCTGCAACTATCAAAAGTGCTGTTATGATAAACATCATCAATGGTTTTTTCATGTATAATCCTTCATATCATTTTCTCAAGTATAACAAATATATAAGTAATAGTTTTGTAAAAAAATACAATATATTATATTTTTAAGGAAAGTAAATGGGTTATTTAAGTTGGTTTATATCTCATGCGAATAAACACCAAAAGATTCTTGATCGTTTGAACAAAAAGAGTGATGATGAGGTGATAGCCTACTTTAGGTGGAAAAATCTTTCTCAAACGGATGTTGATTTTTGTCCACTCTTTAAAGATGCAAAGAAGTGTCATAATATGGAAGATTTAAACTGTTATCTGTGTGCGTGTCCAAACTTTCGTTTTGATGATAATGCTAAGAGAGACAAAAGTCATTGTGCGATTGATTCCAAAGATGGTGCAAAACTAGCGTATCAAGGCGTAGTGCATCAAGACTGTAGTGGTTGCATTGTGCCACATCGTGAAAGTTATATCAAAAAACATTTTGACAGAGATTGGAAAAAGATGATGAAGCAGTGTCATGAAGGCTGATAAACACGGCGGTGATATCTATAGTTTTGCGAAAAAACACAAGATTGTATCAGAAGAAGTGGTCAATCTCTCTTCCAATCGTCATGTACGCATCGCTGTCAAAACCAAAGAAGTAACCAAAGCCTTAAAAAAGGCACTTTTTGCATAATATCTCTATCTTTGGTACAAGCTCTGATGCGGGTAAATCGACTTTGACTTTTATCATCGCTAAACTGTTACAGCAAAGGGGTATCGATGCCACTGTCTTTAAAGCACAAAATGTTTCCAACAATTCCTCTGTAGCCGATGATGGTTCAGAGATCGCGATATCTACCTTTTTTCAATCTTTGGTTCTTGGGTGTGAAACATCATGGCATCAAAATCCTATCTTGTTGAAGTCTGGCATGAAAAACCGTGCTTCATTGGTTGTCAGGGGTGAGGAAGTAGGGCAGAAAGATGTACGTAGCTATTACCATGATTTGGATACCTTAAAACCGATTGTTGAGGAGGGGTTTTGTTATCTTGACCAAAAGTATGCGTGTGTCGTGGCTGAGGGAGCAGGGGGGTTGTGTGGAGTTAAATCTGCTTCAAAAAGATCTCTCAAATACTTACATCGCTGATCATTTTGACACAAAGATCATCCTTGTGGCAGATATTGAAAAGGGTGGGGTATTTGCTTCTATCTATGGCACGATAGCACTGATGAAAGAGAAGTTCAAAAAAAATCTTATCGGCGTGGTGATTAATAAGTTTCGAGGAGACAGATCCCTTTTTGACGATGGTGTGCGTATCATAGAAGAGGATTTTGGCATCAAAGTGTTAGGGGTGCTTCCTTACAAAAGTCTCAACCTTGGCTTTGAAGATTCTCAAAGTTTGCAACACTACAAGCAGCAAAAAGAGGCAAAGATTCACGTTGGGGTGATTGCATTTCCACACATGAGCAATTTTAACGATTTTGAACCTTTGATCTTAGATGATGAAGTACGTGTAGAATTTATCACCGGCAATGTACATGCCTATGATGTAGTGATACTCCCTGGTAGCAAACGTGTGGTAGAAGATCTTTTATGGATGAGAGGAAATGGACTTTTTGATGCATTGCAAACCTATACCAAAGAGGTGCTTGGCATCTGTGGTGGATATGAGATGATGTTTCAAAAAATCCATGATGATCTAGCCGTAGAGAGTGATAAGAGAGCTGTTTTAGGACTTGGCTGGATTGATGATATCGTCTCATTTGGGCATGAAAAAGTGTTAAAAAAGGGTGTTTATGAAGTAGCGGGTTTGTCACTTCAAGGATATGAGATACATTTTGCAAGATCTGAAAAATATCCTCTCTATTTTCAATCTCCAAAACGATTTGGTACTTTTTTACACGGTATTTTTGATAATGATAGTTTTCGAAACTTTCTCTTTCAGAAGATAGATAAAAGCTATCAAGGATACAACTTTTTTCAAAAAAGAGAAGAGGTGATAGAGAGCTATGTTACTGAGATGGGAAGATATTTGGATATGGATGAGGTTCTCTCTTGTATATGGTAGGTATCGGGGTGCTTGGCTTTTTATTAGCAGTGTTATGATTTTTGGATCACTCTCTTTTGTTTTGACACTTTTTGCCCAGTTGATAAGCCTAAAAAACGTATAATTTCAGATATCAAAAATTAGGAGCGTTTATGAATAGAGTATTTAACTTTGGAGCAGGACCTGCGGCGATACCTTTGGAAGTATTACAAGAAGCACAAGAGCATTTGGTTGATTTTCATGGAGAGGGTTTATCTATCATGGAAGCATCACACCGTTCTAAGATGTATGATGAAGTGCATAATGAGGCGTTGGGCTTGATACGAGAACTTTATAAAGTGCCTGAAGATTATGACATCTTATTTTTACAAGGTGGAGCATCAACACAGTTTGCGATGGTTCCTATGAATATCGCGCTTGGTGGTAAAGTGGAGTATGCCGATACGGGTAGTTGGTCTTCTAAAGCGATTAAAGAGGCTAAGATTTTAGGGCTTGATCCTGTTATCGTTGCCAGTTCCAAAGAGAGTGGTTATGATCGTATCCCTGAAAATATCACTTTTAGCGATGATGCGGATTATGCTTATATCACCTCTAACAATACAATCTATGGAACACAGTACAAAACATACCCATCAACTAAAGCACCATTGGTTGTTGATGCGTCAAGTGATATTTTTTCTTATCCTGTAGATTGGTCTAAAGTTGATCTTCTTTTTGCCGGTGCACAAAAAAATGCCGGTCCTTCTGGTGTGACAATTGTGATCATCAAAAAAGCGTTACAATCCAGAGTTAAAGATAGTGTCCCTTCAATGTTGCGCTACACAACACATGCCGAGAAAGATTCTCTTTACAATACCCCACCGACATTTGCTATCTATATCCTCAGTTTGATCATGAAATGGATCAAAGGCAAAGGCGGTATCGAAGCGATACAAAAGTCAAATGAAGAAAAAGCCACCCTGCTTTATGATGCAATTGATAATTCAAATGGTTTTTACGTAGGACATGCACAAAAAGATTCAAGATCTTTGATGAATGTCTCTTTTAATATCAAAGATAAAGATGCTGAACTTGAAGCTAAACTTGTTGCACTTGCTACGCAAAAGGGTATGATAGGGCTTAAAGGACATCGTTCTATCGGTGGTTTACGTGCTTCTATCTACAATGCGATGACCAAAGAGGGTGTTGAAGCGTTGGTTGATTTGATGCAAACATTTGCGAAAGAGAATAGTTAAAATGTATAAAATCCAAACACTCAATAAAATATCACCAATAGGATTAGAAAAGTTTCCACATGATCAATATGAAGTAGCCAGTGAGTTTACAAATCCAGATGCCATAGTCGTACGTAGTTTTAAAATGCATGAGATGGATTTTGGAGATAACCTCAAAGCCATCGCCAGAGCTGGAGCAGGGGTGAATAATATCCCACTTGAAAAATGTTCCAATCAGGGGATTGTCGTTTTTAATGCCCCAGGAGCAAATGCAAATGCAGTTAAAGAGATTGTATTGGCTTCCATGTTGTTTGCTGCGCGTGATATCATTGGTGGCGTGAACTGGGTTCAAAGTATCGCGGATGAAGGAGATAAAGTTCCTGCATTGGTTGAAAAAGGTAAAGCAAACTTTGCAGGTAGTGAGATCAAAGGTAAAACACTAGGTGTCATCGGACTTGGTGCTATCGGTGCGATGGTGGCAAATGATGCGATCAATCTAGGTATGAATGTAATCGGATATGATCCATATATCTCTGTTGATGCAGCTTGGAGTTTGTCTGGAAAGGTACAAAAGGCAACTGGCTTAGAGACGATGCTGTCACAGGTAGATTATATCACTATTCATGTGCCGTTGATGGAGCAGACAAAAAATATGCTCAATAGTGAAAAATTTGCAATGATGAAAGATGGCGTGAAGATTATCAATTTTGCAAGAGGTGGACTTGTCCATGATAGTGATTTAAAAGAGGCGATAGCTTCTGGAAAAGTCTCTTGCTATGTGACGGATTTTCCTGATGCTGCTCTTTTAGGGCAAAAGGGTATTATCCCTGTTCCTCATCTTGGTGCATCGACGGCAGAATCAGAAGAGAACTGTGCTGTGATGGCAGTAGAGCAAGTCAAAGAGTTTTTGGAAGAGGGAAATATCAAAAACTCCGTGAATTTTCCAAACTGTAGCTTACCACGTGTTGTAGGCGATAAACGTCTTTTGATTGCTAACCAAAACATACCAAACATGATCAGTGAAATCACATCACTTTTGGCTGATAATAGTATTAACATCTGTGACATGATTAACAAAAGCCGTGCTGATGTGGCATACAATATCATCGATATCTCAGGTGATTTATCTGGAGATATCGTTTCAAAACTTGAAGCAGTCGAGGGGATTATTTCTGTTAGGGTGATTGATTAAATATGATCAAACCGATTATCGAAAACTATGGTTTTTTGCCAACGTTGGCAAAAAAGAGTGCTACGTTTTTACTAGCAGGAAGTGTAACCAAAACATGTGAGATAGAGGGGATTACACAAGCGGGTATCCCGGGACTCATCCACTTGACACCGACTTTGGATGGTGAGTTTGTGGATAGTGGGAAACTCTTCTCTTTAGGTGAAATCGCGCAGACACCAAAGGGTGTGCCAACACCTGCGATCATCACAAGGGCAGTACGCAATGTAACCAATTTTGATTTTGAGATGTTAGATCTTGGACTACAAGTTACACCACAGGTAGATAAATTGCATAGCTTTGGGATCAAAGCCTCCAAGCGTATTGATCAAGGTGCAAATATCGATGCCAAAGCGATCATCGAAAAAGGGCGTTTGTTTGGGGCAACCTATACGCCTAGGGGTGAGTATATCATCTTAGGAGAGTCTACCCCATCTGGTACGACAACGGCAAGGGCGGTAGCAGAAGCACTTGGTTTTGTAGCAGAGGGCTATTTTAGCTCTTCTTTTTTGGATGCACCAAAAGGGTTAAAAGATAAAGTGATTGCCGATGCACTCTCTTTGGTAAAAGAAGAAGATGATCTCTATACTAAACTTGGCTCTGTAGCAGATAATATGCTACTTTTTTGTGCAGGATTTGCCAGTGCCTATAGCCAAAGAGGGGAAATTGTACTTGCCGGTGGTACGCAGATGGCAGCGGTGTTATTGGTCATAGAGAAGCTTAGACTTTCATGTGAGTACAAAAATATCGCTTTGATGACGACCAAATGGGTTTATGAAGATACGCTCTCTGATATTAAAGGATTGCTTAGCTTGTTGGCACATAAAGTAGATGGTTATTATGCTGATTTTGATTTTGCCGATGCACATGTGGATGTTTTGAAACTTTATGATCAAGGTGAAGCCAAAGAGGGTGTTGGTGCAGGTGGAGCACTATGCTATGCCTTTTTGCAAGGGGTTAAAAAGGATGCTATGCTAAAAGAGATTGAGACTGTTTTAGTTGGATGAAAGTACTTTTTTATGGTGGACAAAAAAGTGGTAAAAGCCACCTTGCAGAAGAGAAGATTTTGCAGATGGCGACGACAAAACCTTTTTATGTTGCCACGTATGATAACAGTTTTAATGATGCTGAAATGCAAGAGAAAATCGATCTGCATCGACAAAGACGTTTGCATGATTTTATCACCTTAGAAGAGCCTTGTTTTTTGGATCGCGTTATAGAGGATGATGGATTTTATCTGATCGATTGTTTGAGTATGTGGATACTCAATATCCTTGAAAGAGGGATTGATCATGAGAATATCTTGCAAACGTTACTACACTCTGATGCCCATATCGTTTTTGTACTCAACGATGTCAATCGAGGTATCATTCCAGACAATCCTTTAAGCCGTCGTTACGTTGATCTTACAGGTATCATCGGTCAGGAAGTTGCCTCTTGTTGTGATGAAGTGTATGAGGTAGTTTTGGGATTGCCAAAGAGACTCAAATGAGAGCGATTTTTGAAGGCTTGGTGCTCTCTTTAGGATACTTTTCACAGATACATCTTCCCTATCGGGTGCAAAAAGTAACCCCACGAGTATATGGTTTTATGGCACTTGGTTTACCTTTTGTTGGGATGCTTTTGGGTATTTTGACAGTTGCAATCTATTTGGTTGTTTCCTCTTTTTTTGATGTGGTGTATGGTGGTGTGTTCGCTGCTATCGTCTATATGGCATTGTATGGGTTTATCCATCTTGAAGGGATGGCAGATATCATCGATGCCTATTATGCCAAACATAGTGGCAAAGAGGTTTATAAGGTACTCAAAGACCCTACCATCGGTGCGCTTGGTGCGATCGGAACTTTTTGTTTTATTTTGTTAAAAAGCTTGGTGCTGTTCTACCTTTTTCGGTCGCAGTTGTTTTATGGTGTGATTGTTGTGATGGGACTGAGCCGTTTGATGGCTGTTGTATTGATCTATCTTGCCTCTTTTCATGCAGGTTCAACCTTTATCATGAAGATGAAAGGGGGTATCTCTTTACGGGTTTTTTGGGCGGTAGTAAGTGTGGTAGCTATGATGAGTATGCTGGCATCTTTTGTCCTTTTTCCTCTTGCCTTGGTTGTGACATACATACTCTATATATGGTTACAAAGGAACATAGGCTTTCTCAACGGAGATGGATTGGGTTTTGTGATTGAGCTTGTAGAGTGGGGGTTATTTAATATATTTCTTTTTTTGTCGATGTAGAGGCATCACTATATAGAAAATAGAAAATCAAAGGAGAATATATGTTTGGACGATCAAACAGTGCGGTAT
>JALULO010000166.1 GCA_027056215.1 Campylobacterales bacterium
GGTAAGGAATGACACCATTAAATTGGTGGAGCATGAGCTTCCCACCGATGAAAACAAGTAGATTTTTATTAACAATATATGATAAAGCGGAGTTTATAATATGATTGTCATTGGTCTTTTTGATATCATCGTCTCTTCCCCAGATTACTAGATACTCATAATTTGTTTCAAAGATAAAATTACTAAATTCAACAGTATAGTTTGATCCTATAAAAAATGTTTTTTCATGTCTATCTAACGTAACAGGATGATATCCGCCATTTTTTAATATACTTTGCAATCTAGTATTGCTTTTTGGTTCAACAGTAATTTGGGTATTGATACTAGTATATTTTAATCCTGCATAAAAATCAAATATATTAGTATTATAGTGCATTCCTGTCAATAATCTTAAATATAGAGAGCTATCTGAAAGATCACCTATACGCACAAAAGGTGAAATGGCAGTATTGGTTTTAGCATCAGTAAAAGTTAGAGTGTTATCTTTATATCTTATCACGCTTCCATCGATAGAAAGACCGGGAATAGGATTGACCTTTTGAATCATTTTATTTAGTTGTGTGGAATCTTTGATATCTAAATTACTTGAGCTATTTCTTACATAACCAATATCTGCTGTAAATGTTTCAAAGAATGCCATTGGATTACGGTAGATAACAACTTTTGCAAATAAGTCATTTTTGTTGTTTTTGAGTTTACTATCGATATAGTTAAGACTCAGATGTTCATAATTGTAAAAAAGTGAATAAAATTCATCTATACCATAGGCTAACGAAAGATCAAGTCCATTAGCGTCACCGATAGATCCAAAGTTAGATGTACTGCCAAGCTCTTTTTGTTTCAAATCCAATATATCAATCGTATCGTTGATGCGATTATAGTTAAGCTTAAGACTCAGATCTCCTTTATCTAGTGGAAACGAGCGTATAGGAGCTGTTGTCATGGTGGGTTCATTTGCATTGAGCGCAATAGCTACAGAACATAAAAAAGCTAATAAAAATTTTGATTTAGACATCGTCTTACCTTTTATCCGTTGATATATTTATATTGTTCATCTTCACTCTCCTCATCTATGTCTGATTTTAAAAATTCTTTAAAAAATACAAGAAATATACCTAAAATGATAGATGTGATAAAAGCTACAATAACAATCAGTGCACGTTTAGGTCCTGCTTTATCTTTGATATAAGGAACCTGTGATTTTGTAAGTTGTTTTACCATATAAAATTCGCCTGCTTGAGAAAGTACTTTTTTCTTTACAAGTGTAGAAAGCAGTTCATTGATATTTGCCTTTAGATCAAGATTTTTTGCGTGTTGCAGTTCTTGTTCATAGTATCTCACTTGTTCATCAATCTCTTTTAAATCAAGTCGTTTGATATAATCGCTCATTTCTTTCAAATAGATATCTACAAGTTTTTTTGTTACAAATCGATCTTCAAACTTGGCACTGAGTGTAATAGCACCAGATTCCTTATCTGTGGAAACAGAGAGAAGAGATTTTAACTTTTTAAATGTATTAAAATCTATTTCGTCTTTTGTTTTTACTTTTGTATCTTCTTTGGAGCCTTTAAAAAACTCATAAACTGAACGTTGATTTGCTGCGAAGACAAGGTCTTTTTCAATGTTTTTTTGTGCAAGCATAGTATCAAGGTTATACTTTTGGATAAGTGGCTTGTTAAATGCATAATCAGCCAATAAGCTTTTAAAAAGGCTCGCTATATCAAGATCTCCACCACCACCGAGATTGACACCCGCCATCGCCGCAAGTGCTGCTGCACCGCCACCGATAGAAGGTTTCCCGCCTTGATCTTTTGGTATCAAAATAGATTGTGAAGTGTAAATGTTAGGTTTGTACAAAGCATACAAAACGGCTAAGGATGTTATAACCAAAGAGAGACCCATAATCGTAAATTTATTTGCCCATATTGTAGCAAATAATTCACGAAGATCTATCTCATCTTCTTCAATACATTGAACATTATCTTCTCTTTGCATCATTTTATGAACCTTTTATATCGCACCGACAGTATGTACCGCGGCAACTGTAAGTGTAAGTTTGTATATAATATCAGCAATATCACCAGCGATATCAATACCTCTTTCAAACATGATCTTTTTAGGGACAATAACAACATCACCTCTTTTAACATTGACATGATTTGAAGAAAAGAGGTAAGAACCTAAAGATGCTTTTTGTGCTTCACCATTTGCATGGAGTACATAAATATGATCAGAATCTGAAATCTCAGTTAAACCACCACATCTATTGATGTAATCTCTAACATTATCTCCTTCAAATGTAAGTGCCATAGGATTCATAACTTCACCGCTTAC
>JALULO010000167.1 GCA_027056215.1 Campylobacterales bacterium
TGATAAAGTAGGCACAAAACATATCTGTTTAGAAGTAACAGACAATGATGGTGCAAAATCTACAAACCAAGCGTGTAAAGATATCACAGTAAAAGAAAAAGTGATTCAAACCATTCCTCCTATCGCTGTGATTGGTATAGAAAAAAATGTGTATGATGACACACCTAGTATCACTGCTAAATGTGATGGAAGTTATGACCCCGATAAAGTTGATAGTGACCATAACCCTCAAAATGATGGTAAAATTTTAACTTCAAAATTTACAGTTACCAAAACATATAAAAATGGTCATACATCAGCACCACATAGTGGAATATGTCCAAAATGGATCTCTACACCAAATAAATTAAAGTATATGACACTTACATTAACAGTAACAGATGATGATGGTGAGACGACTACAAAGACAACGATTTACGATTGGGATGGTGCTAATCTTACACCTCGTCCTTAGTCTTTAGCAGTTTATGAAACAGTGGTAGATGTTTTTCTATCATTGTTTCAACTTCTTGATTAAAAAGATATGTTTTCCTGCAAAGTAGTCTATATGAATGTAAACGATATTGTTATTATTTTGTAACCGTTTTATCCTACAATTTCAATATGGAATTACATATATTAGATACGGAAGCGATTCTTCAAAAGATCGACGAAATCCACAAAAAGATATCTCGGAACAAAAAGAGACTGATGCTTGCAACAGACGCAGAAGAGAAAGAAAAATATTCTGAAAAATTGCAAAAACTTCTTAAAAAACTTGTTAAAACGAAGATTCGTCTTTATAAAAAAGATATCAAAAATGCACGTAAGCTAAAACAAAATGGCATACTTATTCCTCTTGAAAAAGATAACCAGGGGAGTATTTTTACTGACGAAGTAGATGATAAAACATCGCTAATTGAACTTGCCATATTGCAAAACTGGTCTGACAAGTGTTTATGGATTGACTTGAGAAATGAACAACAATATATCATCGATCTAAAAGTCTGTCGGATTTAGTAACAGTACCAGTCAAAGTATTGCGTTTTTAACCAAGTGATAGTGTTTAAAAATTCATATGCATCCGGTTATTGTTTAGTACAGATGCAATCGTTCACTCTGCAAACAGCCAGTAAACAAAGCTTGGTATATCATTTATCCCCATATACACATACCAGTTCTGCCCCTTATAGTTATCCCGTTTGACGGCAGTAATACGAACCATATTGAGAAAGTCAATATAGACATTTCCGCCAAAATCAAACTTGTTATCCAATGTATTATCTAGGTCTCTGAATATCGAAGCTCCAAATCCTATACTGACAATATCACGTTTTGGTTCAAAGTTGAGGTTGGCATCGAGACGGGCGAAAGAGACTTGACTTTGTCTATTTTGTATCTCTAAAGAGAGAGAGGGTTTCAGCTCCAGTGCCTTTGGCAGATACCATTTGTTGTGATTGAAAAAGTAGTAATTTTCATATCCTATAGATAGCATATTTTTTCCGACTGCCACTTCATAGGGCAACATCTTGACCCACAGTTTATCCTGATCCAGCGGTGCGGAGACAGGATTATATACATATCCGTTTTTGTGCCGATAAAAAGAACCTGCCGTATATGCTGCCACGGCGGTGATTGTTTTTGAGAAATTTTTCGAGTTTTTTTGCTCAAGTGTCACCACACGTTGTACGATCGATGCCAGTGTTTGACGATACCACTCATCTGGATAAGCCAGTGCATGACGAAGATAAGCGTTTTGTGCGTTGTAACCGCTGGATTTTAGTTTGTTTATGAAGAGATGAAAATCCTGCATATCGTATATTGAAACACCTTTTAGTGCTTCATATATCTTCATGAAATCCAAATTCACTTTATAGTTCCCCGGCACAAAAGGTTCTCCAAACTCTTCTTGTGATAAAAAGTTCAAAAAACTCTCTGATCGTGGAGAATTTTTAACCAATATCTTGTAAATCGTCTCTTTTGCCCTTTTCAAACACGTATCATTATCTTCTCCGCAAACATATTTCGCACTATTGATAATAGCATCATATACGCCGATGTAGTAGTCATACTCTCTAAATCCATGATCCAAAAATGCTCCAAAATGGTCTAACAACATTCCTGTAATTGGGAAATACCTGTCCGAGAGGTGGATTTTCCTGGAATCATTGCCGAAATGTTCTGAGAGTGTATTGTAAAGTACACTAGACTCCGATGCACTGAAAATATCAAACAGCAGTTCAATGGCTGTATTTACAGGGCTACTTTGCGACTGTTGCATCTTACGGGCACCTAGTGGTTGATATTTTCGACGTATATTTTTGGGATCCATGAAGATATAATCACCATTTTTG
>JALULO010000168.1 GCA_027056215.1 Campylobacterales bacterium
AATGATGTCGCGAACAATGTAGGTCCAGCCGTAGGCTCAAAAGCACTAACCATGGGTGGGGCGATCGCCATAGCGGCAACATTTGAAGTAACAGGTGCTTTGATTGCAGGTGGAGATGTTGTAAAAACAATTAAAAAAGGCATTATCGATATCTCCGCGTTTGGACAACATACAGATATGTTCATCTGGGCGATGATGGCAGCATTGCTTGCTGCGGCACTATGGTTAAACTTTGCCACTTATTTTAAAGCACCTGTTTCTACAACACACTCCATCGTAGGAGGCGTTATGGGTGCGGGTATTGCAGCGGCCGGTTTTTCCATTGTAGCATGGGGAACGATGGGTAAAATTGTTGCATCATGGATTATATCACCTTTACTTGGTGGTTTGATCGCTGCTGGATTTTTATTTGCAATTAAAAAAACTATTATCTTTCAGGATGACAAAATTGCTGCTGCTAAAAAATGGGTACCGCTTTATGTCGCTATCATGTCATGGGCTTTTGTAACGTATCTGGTTTTAAAAGGATTAAAACATATTTGGCCAACTATAGTTAGTTTTGTAAACAGTACCTTTTTTACGCTTTTACCGGTAACAAAAAAGCCTACTTTTATAACCGCCCTTATCATTGGTTTGATTATCGCTATTGTTATATTTATATTCGTCAAGCGATCATTATCTTCCACAGATAAGATAAATTCAAACGATAGAAAAAGTATCAATATACTTTTTACAATACCACTCATCTTTGCAGCAGCACTTTTAAGCTTTGCTCACGGTGCAAACGATGTTGCCAATGCTATTGGTCCACTAGCTGCTATCAATGATGCGGTAACCAGTGGCGGAATCTCAGCAAAAGCGGGTATTCCATTGTGGGTTATGGCTGTTGGTGGAGTTGGTATATCAGTTGGTCTTGCTCTTTATGGTCCAAAACTTATCAAAACGGTAGGTTCTGAAATCACTGAACTTGATCAAGTACGTGCATTTTCTATCGCAATAGCGGCTGCTATTACAGTTATCATAGCCAGTCAACTTGGTCTTCCTGTAAGCTCAACACATATCGCTGTCGGTGGTGTTTTTGGTGTTGGATTTTTACGTGAGTGGCTTGATACAACCGATGAAGCAGAGATTATTACACAAAGAGAAGCGGCTGTTTTAGAAGAAGAAAAAACATTACAAGCACATCATCATGAGTTAGAAACACTTGAAGCAAAAGCAAAAAAAGAGAAAGCCGATTATAAACGAATCGTAGCTTTATATAAATTGATAGATGATTTAGATCATAAAATCAAACAAGATAAAAAATTGTTAAAATCAGCTCTTAAAATAAAATACGTGAAAAGAGATGCTGTCAAAAAAATCATTGCTGCCTGGATCATTACTGTTCCCGCAGCAGCGTTTTTGTCAGCTATGATTTTCTTTATGATAAAAGGAATTGCCAGTTAATTCAGGGGTAAAAACTCCTGATGATGGCTATCATAATGTGTTATTTCGCCATTTTCAATATCATAATGCCAGGCGTTTAGATAGAGTTTTTTCTCGCCGACACGTTTTTTCACAGCTGGATATGTCAGTAAATTGTCTAATTGCAAAAGTACAGAAACTTTCTCTGTAACATTATATATATCTTCTTTAGAACAATCTTGGGGCAATGCGTTTATAACAAAGTTTTTTGCTTCCTCACCTAGACTTAACCAACTTTTTACATGAACCATAGAAGGAGATTTTAGCTTTTCAGGTTTATAGAGTGCAGATATAGCCCCACAATGTGAATGTCCACATACGATGATATCTTCCACTTCTAATACACTTACCGCATATTCAATGGCTGCTGCGGTAGAGTGAAAATCTTCATCCGGCTTATAAGGTGCAACAAAATTCCCGATATTTCGAATCACAAAAAGATCACCTGGACCACTGTTTGTGATAAGATTTGGTAAAACTCTTGAATCAGAACAACCAATAAATAGGATCTTAGGATTTTGCCCTTCTCGTGCAAGCTTTTCAAACTTATGTTCATACTCTTTAAATCTATCTTTTTTAAATACTTCACTTCCTTCAACAATAGCATGAATATTCATAATCTCTCTCCCATATTATACTTCTAACAGATAGAGTTTTTTACGCTCTGATGAACTGGCTATATTTGCCTGAATACGGTATTTTGTGACCGTCCTACGTCCGATTTTGATATTGAATTTTTTTTCAACTTCAGCTACTATTTTATTATCACTCAGTGGTTTTTTATGATCTTCTTTTTTAATCACTTCTTTGATAAATTCTTTGATTTCTCTATTGGATGTTTCTCCATCTTCACCCATAC
>JALULO010000169.1 GCA_027056215.1 Campylobacterales bacterium
AATATTTTATATTTTGTTTACGCAAAATGAGCAAAGCTCCTTTTACTAGACTTATAACTTTTTTATTTTCTCTATCTCATCGCGGTATTTGGCGGCTGTTTCAAATTCTAGATCTTTGGCGGCTTTGAGCATTTTGGCTTTGAGCTCTTTGATGATTTTTTGTTTTTCGCTTTTTGGGATTTTTTGTTTATGCTTTTTTTCATAGATTTCGCTATGATCTTCAACTCTTAAATTCTCATCCATCTTACGGATTACGGTTGTTGGTGTGATATTGTGTTCTTCATTGTATGCCATTTGTCTTGCACGACGGTAATCTTTTGTATCTATGGCTGCTTGCATGGATCGGGTGATTTTTTTGGCAAACATCAAAACATGTCCATTGACGTTTCTCGCAGCTCTTCCCATGGTTTGAATCAAAGATGTTTCACTCCGTAAAAACCCTTCTTTATCTGCATCTAAGATAGCTACCAAAGAGACTTCAGGTAAATCCAGCCCCTCTCTTAAAAGGTTGATTCCGATCAATACATCAAACTCGCCATGACGAAGTCCTCTGATGATCTGGTTTCGCTCAATCGTATCGATATCGGAGTGCATATATTTGACTTTGAGTCCTAGTTCTATATAGTAACGGCTTAACTCTTCCGCCATCTTTTTAGTCAAAACTGTTACCAATACCCGTTCATTTTTGGCGATAGTCTTTTTGATTTCATCATGAAGTCTTTCCACTTGGTTGCTACTATCTAGTATCTCAATCTCTGGGTCGAGTAATCCTGTAGGACGGATGATTTGTTCTGCTACATTTTCACCAGATAGGTCAAGTTCTAGTGCTGCCGGAGTTGCAGAAACAAAGAGATAGTTTGGTGCTTTGTCGATATACTCTTCAAAACGAAGTGGACGGTTGTCTAAAGCAGAAGGAAGGCGGAAACCATACTCTACAAGTGTCTCTTTACGGCTACGATCACCGGCATACATACCCCGAAACTGAGGAAGTGAAACATGGGATTCATCAACAATCACCAGATACTCTTCTCCCATCGCTTCAAAGTAGTCAAAAAGAGAGTAGGGGGTTTCGCCTGGTTGTTTACCAGTTAAATGCCTAGCATAGTTTTCCACTCCTTTACACGCTCCTGTGGCATTGAGCATCTCCAAATCAAACTCCACGCGCTGTTTCAGGCGTTGATGTTCTACAAGGCGGTTCTCTTTTTGTAAAAATGCCAATCTCTTATCTAACTCATCTTCAATCTCTTTGATCGCTATCTTTAATCGATCTTGTCCAACGATAAACTGATTTGCCGCATAAATGATCACTTTTTCTTTATCTATAGTCTTTTTATTGGTTAGGGCATCAAAATAGTAGATACTCTCTATCTCATCACCAAAAAACTCTACACGTATGGCTTCTTCATCATTGTAAGCAGGATAGATATCGATCACATCACCATTGACACGAAAATCACCTCTGTCAAAATAGGCATCATTGCGTTTATACCCCATATCTACTAGACGTAAAAGCATCTCTTTTTGGTTGAGTTCACTACCGATCTCTAAAATCTGTACCATCTTTTTATATTCATGTGGATTACCCAAACCATAGTTGGCTGAAACAGAAGCGATGCAGATCACATCGTTGTATGTTAAAAGTGATGCCGTTGCTGAGAGTCTAAGCCTTTCGATCTCTTCATTGATAGAACTATCTTTTTCGATAAAAAGATCTGTACGGGGTATATATGCCTCTGGTTGATAATAATCATAATAAGATATAAAATATTCAACATGATTATCGGGAAAAAAATGTGTAAACTCACTATAAAGCTGTGCGGCAAGTGTTTTGTTATGCGTCATGATCAAAGTTGGACGCATCGTTTTTTGGATGATCTGTGCCATCGTATAGGTCTTACCACTACCCGTCACACCAACCAAAGTCTGGTATCTGTTACCACTGAGTATAGCGTTTGTCAGTTTCTCAATCGCCTGAGGTTGATCACCGGCAGGTTGGAAGTCGCTTTTGAGGTTGAAGTTTGCCAGAGTTTAGATCCTCTCTTTAGTATAGCTGAGTGTATTAGTCATAAATTGCAATAGTTTTGGGGTATAGTGGAGCAACTCTTCAAAAACTTCGGTCAGTTCATCTTCTATATACTCATGGACAATAGTATTTCTGATATCTTTGATAGTTTTGATCTCCTCGATATCTTCAAAAAGAGCTCTTTTATGGGCACGGTTAACCACATCTACCAAAGTACCTTGTGTTTCAAACTCATAAGCATCAAGCGTACGGAGAAACTTTCGTATCAGAAAGTCGAT
>JALULO010000170.1:0-381 GCA_027056215.1 Campylobacterales bacterium
ATCTAACGCTTTTGCATAAGTATTAGCAATAGCAAGAGCAACTACCGATTGAGTAATTACATTTCCTACCTCTTCTTTAGCAATAGTAATAATAGCAATCTCTACGATATTCCATTTTTTTCTATCTTCATCTGTTGGGTGCACAAGATTTGGCTCAATTACAATTGTTCCACCATCTTTTACACCATTTTTAAACTGTTGATAACTTACATCAGCAACAGAAAGCATAAAGTCAATTTCACCATCAATTGCATAAGGGTAGAAAATCTCATTGTTATCTAATTGAATATCAACAACGGTTGCTCCACCACGAACTTGTGATGTATAGGTAGCAGTTTTGATACCAAAACCACCCTCTTTAATTTTTGCTGCTGCAAAAAT
>JALULO010000170.1:391-2262 GCA_027056215.1 Campylobacterales bacterium
TAGCTCTTCTCCTTATATTTTTTTAGCAAAGTCATCTTGAGTGATTTTCTTTCGCTCACCTTGATGTACTTTTTTAATATCTTCATACATGTCACAGTATTCTCTAACCTCTTTATCTTGTTTCAAGATACCTGTAGGGAAAAGGTTTAACTGCTCTTCTGGAGACATTGCATCATATTTCTTTTTAGAAACAGTATTTTGGTCAATCCAATCAAGGTTTTGCATAGCCGACTGCATTTTGTTTTTTCTACCAAGGTTAATATGACAGTTAGATTGAATATCTAAAAATGAGAACCCTCTATGCTCCATAGCTTGAAGCATTAATTTTTCCATCTTTTTAGGAGAGTTTACTGTCTCACGTCCAACAAAAGAAGCACCAGCAGCAATAGCAAGGTCACAAGCATCAAAAGTTGGGTCAATATTCCCTGCTTTTTGAGATACAGTCCACATACCTTGTGGTGTTGTTGGACTTGTTTGTGAATTGGTTAATCCATAGATAAAGTTATTGATAAGAATCATGGTCATATCAATGTTTCTTCTACAACCATGAATAGTATGGTTACCACCAATAGCAAGACCATCACCGTCCCCAGCAACACATACAACATGTTTGTCTGGGTTAGCCAGTTTGATACCTGTTGCAAATGCAATGGTTCTTCCATGCGTAGTATGTACAGTGTTGAAGTCTACATAAGAAGAGAATCTTCCTGAACATCCAATACCAGAAACAATACATACATCATCTTTTTTCCATCCAATTTTTTCAACTGCACGGACAAACGATTTTAAGATGATACCATCTCCACAACCCCAACACCATAGTGTTGGCATCTTTTCAACTCTTAAATAATTGTCATAATTAAATGCCATCTTATAGCTCCTTTACTTTTTGAATAATATCACTTGGAGAGAATGGACGACCATTTGTTTTAGTCAATTTTGCAATATCCAATCTTCCCATACTTCGTTGAACCTCTTCTAGGTATTGACCTTGGTTAAGCTCAACAGAGAGAACTTTGTCAAATTTTTGTCCAAGCTCATGCATTCTAGTCTCAGGAGAAGGCCAAAGTGTAATTGGTCTAAACATACCAACTTTAATACCATCTTTTCTAAGAATATTAATTGCCTCTTTAATCGCTAATGAAGCTGAACCATAACCAATAATAAGAATATCAGCATCATCAATCATATACTCTTCATTTGACTCAATCTCATCGGTATACTTTTCGACTTTTTGGAAAAGTCTATCAATTAGTTTTCTACACGTCTCAATCTCTTCAGTTGGGAAACCTGAACCATCATGATGAAGACCTGTATAGTGGTATCTGTACCCTGTAAACATTGGGTTAAGTACTGCTGGTTGGTCTTGCTCTACACCATAAGGAAGGTAATCCTCTGGAGCACCATCAAATGTTTTTCTTGGAACAATAGCTGCTTTTACTGCTTCTACGGTAGGAATCTCAGCTTTTGCATGCATGTGTCCAATAGTTTCATCTAGTAATACAAATACAGGTTGCATAAATCTATCGGCAAGATTAAATGCTCTAACTGTTTCAGTATAACACTCTGCTAGGTTACCTGCACAAACTGTAATTGATTTGTAGTCACCATGTGATGGGTTTTTTGCTTGAGCAACATCCCCTTGAGATACACGTGTTGGAAGACCAGTACTTGGACCACCTCTCATAACATTGATAACAACCAATGGTACTTCACACATTTGTGCAAGTCCAAGGTTTTCAGCTTTAAGTGAAATACCAGGTCCTGAAGTTGCTGTCATGGTTCTAATTCCAGACATTCCTGCACCAATTGCTGCTGCAACTCCTGCAATTTCATCTTCCATCTGAATCGCTGCTCCACCAATTTTTGGT
>JALULO010000171.1 GCA_027056215.1 Campylobacterales bacterium
AAAACACTTTCTACTTTTAATGGTCGTAAAAATGTCACACTGGTTCTCTCAAAAGGTGCAACCGGCAATGCCATCGCTCTTTCAAAAGAGTTGCGAAAATATGCCAAAGAGAAATTGCAAAAACAGTATCCAGATATTTATTTTGATTATTATCATGATAGTTCAAAACCTGTAAAAGACAGGCTCAATATCGTTATCTCAAATTTGATGTTTGGATTGATTTTGGTTTTTTTATCGATGGCACTTTTGATCAATCTACGTATCGCAACTATCGTGACGATGGGGATTCCTCTCTCTTTTGCTGTGGGTATTATCTTTATCTACTACATGGGATATTCGATCAATATCATCTCTTTGCTTGGTGGATTGATTGTGATTGGGATTGTTGTTGATGATGCGATAGTTGTTGCTGAAAATATACAACGCTATATCAATATGGGTGTACCCAAAAGAGATGCTGTTATGCAGGGAACAAAGGAGATGATTTTACCAGTTTCGCTGGCAACGTTAACGACTATTGCTGCGTTTTTACCGTTGTTTATGATGAGTGGTGAGATTAAAAATTTTATTATTTTGATTCCTATTGCGGTGATTATGATTTTGATTGGTTCTTTGATAGAGAGTTTTTTGTTTTTACCACTTCATACCCAAGAGATTTTAAAAAAACAGAAAAACACCATAGACTGGAAGCCTTTGCAAGATTGGTATGAACGATTACTGCACTTGATGATACGGCGTAAATATCTCTTTTTACTAACTTTTTTAGTGGCTATTCCTATCTTTACCGTGATGACTTTAAAAACGATGCATTTTCAATTTTTCCCAAGTTTTGATGGTAACTATCTCTATGTTACAGGAAAAGCGGATATCGATACACCACTTAGCCAAACACAAAAGATAGCCAAAGAGATTGAAAAGCGTATACTCTCTCATAAAAAAGAGTATGCACTTGTTTCTACATCAACGATTATCGGTTCAAGACGATCACTTGCCGGAGAAAATGAAAAAGGTGATAACATGTTTTATATTACTATGGAACTAAGTGATATGAAACCACAAAGTTTCATCAATGCCTATATCAATCCTATTTTAAATCTGACTTTTGATTTTAATGATCCAACCAAGATCAGAGAACAACATACCTATGATCTAGCAAAAGTACTTACTTCTGATATAAAACCTCTTGAAAAAAAATATCATCTTGAAGAGTTGGGGGTGAGAGAAGATAAACCGGGATTGATTAAAAATGATATTCAGATCAATCTTAGTGGAAAAAATACCAAAATAATTTTAGCTGCTATACAAACCTTGGAAAACAATTTAAGTAAAATACCACATGTCAAAGATATTACAGACAATGCACAACTAGGTAAAATGGAGTATAAACTGCGTATCAATAGCTATGGAGAATTGCTTGGTTTTAGTGAAGCATCTATCGCCAGAATCCTTTCTGGTTATTTTTTAGATACTCGACGTGCGATGACATTTGATGATGACGGTGTGATGGAGATCAAGACTAGAGCGTTATATAAAGATGATGAAAAAACGTTTTTAAACTTTGAATTTCCGACAAGCTCTGGTGCATTTGTGAAATTGACAGATATCGCAGATATCGTTAAAGTTAAAGAGTATGAAAAGATTGAAAAACGTGATGGCAAAGTTGTAAAATCTGTTTTTGCCAATGTCGATAAACAACATATTACCCCATTGGAAGTTTTGTCAAAGATCAAACCACTGCTTCAAGAGATCAAAAAGAAGGGTGTTGAAGTGCGTTTGCTGGGAGAAAATGAAAAAAACCAGCAACTTAAACATGATATGATGCGTGCTGGTGTCATAGCACTTTTTTTGATTTTGATTACATTGTTGTTTATTTTTTCAAGGATACGTTATGTGTTGATCGTGATGTCTGTGATTCCTTTTTCTATATTTGGTGCGATTTTAGGGCATAAGTTACTTGGCGTTAATCTCTCTATGCCTTCGATCATCGGGATACTTGGTCTTTCAGGTGTTGTAATCAATGATGGTATCATCATGCTTGATTTTTTACACGGAACTAGTGATGCCCAGACTTTTTATGAACGTGCAAAGCTACGTCTTCGACCGATTTTGATCACTTCTATCACTACGTTTTTAGGACTTTTTACACTGATTTTTTATGCTACTGGACAGGCGATTATCTTACAACCTATCGCTATTTCCTTAGGATTTGGACTCTTGTGGGGCACAGTACTAAATCTCGTTTATTTGCCTACGCTATATGCGGTTGTTAATAAAATAAAACCAACAAGGACCATATCATGAAAACTATATTGCTCATATGTTTAACTTTACCACTGTTTGCAGGTGTTTATAAAGCTAAAGTGCAACCCTATGAACAGGTGACACTCTCTGCTGAAGTAAGTGGGCGTATTGTGAAACTTGATCAAAAGAATGAGTTAAAAATGCTTAATAAAAAAGTATTGGTGATAGATCATGCACTCCAATCACAAGAGTTAAAAAACACCAAAGTCAAACTAAAACTACTACAAAGTCAGATAGCTATAAAACAAGGGCAATACAACCGAATCAAAAATCTACAAGGGCAAAGTAGGACAACCAAAGAACGTTATAAAAGTGAACTCTTAAACTATAAAATGCAATCGATGGATCTTCAAAATGCCATTGCTAAATTAGAAGATATTATCTCTAAAAAAGAGATTAGCGTACACCAAAAATATCTAAAAAAACTTTATGTGAGAAAAGGTGATTTTGTCGTACCTGGAAGTAGATTGATGGATGTAGAAGATCAAAATGCGAGTCGTATTGTGATTTTTATGAATTCCAAAGATCGTACAGATATAGAGAAGAAAACGATTTTTATAAATGGAAAAAGTGATAATGGTTATATAGTTGAAAAAGCTAGTGATTCCACTGATGCACAGTATCTCTCATCCTATAGAGTTGAACTTGTAAAACATGGTAAGGTACGCTTTGGTGAGATTGTTACGGTTGAGGTAAAGGATAAATAATGCGATATTTACTTCTTTGTCTTTCTCTTGGATCACTGTTATTTGCTCAATCTCCACTTTCCCCAGAAAAATCAAAGCTTTTTAGACTCAAACGACAAAAATTACACGCAGATGCTGATAAATTGCAAAATAGTTGGATTTCACCGCTCAGTGTACAAGCGGGATGGCAAAAAAGTGTTAATGCTGGAAAGTTTGGAGGAAGTACAAGTTCGATAGGCGTAAGACTCAATCAAGATATTTTTCGCAGTGGTGGGATATGGTATGCGATTGATTATGCTAAAGCATTTGCACAAGTAGCAAAACTGGGTATCGATATAGAAGAAGCGAGTATGTTAAAACGTTTGTATACGTTAAAGGTACAAATTGCACGGGATGCTTTGAAACTTCAACAGAGTAAATTGCTTATTCAAAACAGAGATATTGATTTGAAGATTATTAAAGATAACTACAAGGCAGGAGATAGTGATATCAGTCAACTAAATCGTGCAACTATAGACAGTGACAATGCAAGAACGACATTGATCAATGCCAGAAATATTTTACAAGATGAACGTTATGAATTACAAAAGCTTATAGGAGATAAAGATATCAAAAAGCTTACGATTCCTGATATACCTTTGGTGGATAAAGAGAGTTATCTCAAAAAAAATCTTGAAATATTACGTTTAAAAAAACAGATTAAAACGGATCTCTCACTCTATAAGACTACCCGTGCAAAATATCTTCCAAAAGTAACACTTTCAGGCAATTATGGTTATAGCAGATTTAGAGGGGATTTTCAAAACTATGATGGTACAGAGTATAACTATGGAGCACAACTCTCATTGCCTTTGGATATCAATACCAAAAATGATTTACAATCTAATAAGATCACATATATACAAAGTAAACTCAATCTTCAAGATAAAAAATGGGAGTTTGATAAAGAATATCGTAAACATATAGATACGATTAAAGATACCAAAGAGAAGATTATTCTTTCACGTAAGATGCTTAAAATGTACGATGAACTTTATCGTTTTACAGCATCTCAGGTAAAAGCTGGTTTGAAAACAAAACTTGATTTAGCATCATTGCAAAATTCTAGAGAGATTCAAAAACTTGAACAGAAAATCCAGAAAAACAATATCCTACTTGAAAAAATGGCACTCTTTTTTGATTTAAAGAGGTAAACAAAAGAAGAAATATCCAATTTGGTTTTTTTAGATATTGAACATTTGGCGTTTAAAGAGGATAAATCTTATATAGTGTTCTTCTTTGATACCAAGCTTTTTTGCCATTTTAGGATTGACGATGTGATATCCAAATTTGACGATAACTTGATCACCTTTTTGAAGGGGTGTTGTATACTCTATTTTGCGTTTTTCATATGCTTTTATCGCTGAGTCTTTTAGTATTGTAGTTGCAAGCCACGGTGGAGTTGGTTTTCCATTTGCACCAATGATTCTGGAAAATTTTTCTTCCTTTAGTTTTATGATTTTGCCTTCTCTCTTAATATACAATTTTAAAACTGCCAGTCTGAGAGGATGAGGGAAAAGGGTATGATTAGCTTTGTTCTCAAGTGTTATTGTAAATCCATTTGCTTGTTTTTTGAGAGAAAATGTAACATACTTTTCTAGCATAGCAGGAGATGCTGTTACGATATTGGAACCATGGTATGCATGTGTTTTTGTATTATGTTGATTTACAAAGGAACCTTTGATTTGTGGCATATGACATGAAATACAGTTTTGTTTAGTATCATTTTGTTTGACTTCCATATCACAGACAACAAATCCTTTTTCATTTTCTTTGTGCGAATGACACCCCATACAAACGTTACCATTGTAAAAGTTTTCATTGCTGTAGTCTATATTATGGTAAGGTGATCCTTCTGTTGTATGAAACAGACCAAAAAAACTTGTTTTGTCATGAAATGTTAGTTTCGTTCCCTTTCGTTTATGATCTGCACTATAAAATGTTTTTGGTTTTTTTGTATAAATATTTTGATTACTTTTTTGATGTTTTTCAATATCTTTTATTTGATGGCATGTTTGGCATGCGATAGGTTTATTTAGTTGTATTGAATTGGGAGAGAGTTTAGTTTGTTTGTTTAGAAGTGCTGTATCTTCTGGTGTATGACATTTAGCACAAGTATAGTTGCCTTTTTTCTTATTAGGATGCTTATCCCAAACAGCTTTGTGTACAGGGTCATTGAATATTGATGCTTTTTTATGCATAGAGTTTTGGTATTCGTTAAAAATTTTTGGATGACATCTTTTGCAAGTAGTATTTTGAAGTTGTGTATTGGCAGATAGATGAAAGTTATATAAAAAAAGTGTCACAAGTATCAATAGTTTCAAAGTTTTTCCTCTGTTTTTATAGTATTACAGCAGTAGTCTAGCTAAATAGGATTAATCTTATCTTGATTGTCATCAATTTATATATACAAAAATTATCAGTAAGAGTTTGTACATTTTTTGATAGAATACGCGTCAAAAAAAGGTAGTTATGATTCTTGTTGATGATAGGGTAAAAACGGATTATGATTTTTCTATTTTAGAACAGATCCTTGAAGGACTAAGTGATCGTGATGTAGAGTTTATTATAACAGACGATGATGAGATACGCAGGTTAAATGCTGAGTTTCGAGGCATCGATAAAGCAACTGATGTATTGAGCTTCCCTTTGGAAGAGATTCCTTTTATGCCACTTGGTACGATTGTTGTTAGTATAGATAAGATTCGTCAGAAAGCTCAAGAATTTGGACATAGCGGTGAGGCTGAAGTTACATTGTTATTTATTCATGGTTTGTTACATCTTTTAGGATATGACCATGAAGTAGATAATGGTGAGATGAGAAAAAGAGAAAAAGAGATTATCCAAGAACATGATTTACCCGATAGTCTTATTTTAAGGAATGATTAGTGGATTATATTATATTTATTGTTTCAATGGCAGCGTTGATAAAGGGTGCAGACTTTGTGATTGATGAATCTGAAAAGATTGCTTTTCATTACAATATATCGAGTTTTGTGATTGGGGCAACGGTTGTTGCGATGGGGACAAGTTTACCCGAAATGGCAGCTTCTATCTTTGCAAGTATGCAACATAAAAGTGATCTTGCTGTCGCCAATGTGATTGGTAGTAATATATTTAATATCGCTTTAGTATTGGGTATTGTATTTTTTATGGCAAAAAAGATGGTACCAGTACGCGATATGTTTGCCGATGATAGTGCCTGGGCCTTGTTTCCGATTTTGATTTTTTTAGTGGTTGGATTTGATGGAGAAATATCTAGATTTGAAGGTTTTATTTATGTCTTGATGATGGGTGCATATTTGATGTTTTTATTTAATAATGCATCTGATTTGCTGACGCAAGAAATTGATGAAAACTTAGTTACAGAATCCTTTGATTGGAAAAGTACTGTATTGTGGCTTGGAATGGGCTTTGTATTGGTTATAGGTGGTGCAAATTTTACTGTAGACAGTGCTTCTTCGATTGCAAGAAGTTTTGGTGTAAGTGAGTGGATTATTGGTTTACTTTTGGTTGCCTTTGGAACAAGTCTACCTGAGTTAGTTGTGAGTCTCCAAGCTGCTAAAAAGAAAAATGCAGACATGATTATAGGAAATATTATAGGTAGTAATGTTGCAAATTTTACAGTAGTTTTAGGAACTGCTGCGATGGTGAATCCTTTGAAAGTTGATTTTTCTGCAAATGCTTTTGATATCATGACAGCACTTATTTTAACAGTTATGTTAGTTTTTGTCAGTGCAAATAGATTATACAATCGCTCAACGGGTATAGTCTTTTTATTGATGTTGTTACTTGTATTAAATAATTCTTTTCAGTCTTTTTAAGATAATATATTTAAAATATATATAAGGATATATATGAAAAGAGTTTTTTTTAGTTTATGTGCAAGTGTCGCGCTACTTAGTGGGGCAAATGTCACGCCTAATGATGCGTATAGTGTTATAAAAACACCTAAGATAGATTTGATTATTGCTGATTCTTATAAAGATAAAGCAAGACAGATTCTCTCAACTGAAAATGCTATTTTAGCTACATATGAAAAACTATATGGATATAAACTTGATGATATACTCTATCAAGGTGTGGCTTCTGAGCATAATCAGATAGCCAATGCTTTTTCAACACAAATCCCTTTTAATATGCAGATGAATTATATTGGTGGGAGTTTGATACCTGATTATTTTGCAAGTACTTCATGGCTGAAGATGATACAGATTCATGAGAGTGCACATAACTTCCAGCTCAATGCAAAGAAAAATCCACTTGCGTATTATACGCATAAATATTTAGGGAATCTACCTTACACTTCTTTATTGTTTGTACCAGTTTTTCCTGTTCCAAATCTGATAGAATCTTCTTTTATTTTAGAAGGAAATGCCGTACTAAATGAATCTTTGTTTGGGAATGGCGGTCGACTTTTCAGTGGTGCAGTTTTGGCAACTGTTATGACACAACAAAAAGCAGGATTGATTACGCCACAACGAAGTTACAATGATCATCTCTTTTTTCCATATGGTTCGCATTTTTATTTTGTAGGTGGTTTTTTCCAGCTTTATTTGGCTCAAAAATATGGGATTGAAAAAACAGATCGTTATTTTTTAACGTTTTCCAATCAGTGGCTTCCATTTTTTGATAATGCTGTATTTAAAGAGCATTTTGGAAAAACTTTTGAAGATGAACTTCATGGATTTAATGATTGGTTAGAAAAAACTTATAAAGGATTTACTCCAAGTCGTGGAGAAGAAGTTGCTTTTTCAAAGAGAAATATCGCTTTAAATAGTGATAAAGATGGTATCTATTTTTTAACAACCGATGCCCAAAGTGCCCCTAAACTTATCTATATCGATAAAAAAAGTCAAAAGAAAAAAGTTCATAAGGATAACTATCTGTTTGGTAAAGTCTTTAAAAAAGATAATCAGTTTTTTACCAGTGCTAGTGCTAAAGTATCAAATACAGATATCGCTATAGCTCTTTTTGATAAAAATGCTAACATGCAAAAAGGTACTGCTTCAAAGGCAATACAACGTATCTTACCTGATGGTGAGGCGTTATATTTTGATGTTAAAAGTTCTCTTTATGCACCTACACTTTATAAAAATGGGCAATTTATAACAACAGTAAACTCTTCTGTCTTTAGTGATACTAGTGGCAATATCTACTATTTTAAACAAAAGGGAAAAACACGTACACTTTATAAAAATAAAAATGCTTTGATTTCTTATCATGGATACTATGGGAAAGTTGTAGATGTTGATAAAAAAGGCAATGTCTTATTTGTCTCCAATAGTGAAACAGGAAGTACGCTTTATCGTTACAATGGTTCAGAAACACAGCGTTTATGTCAAGGTGATGATATTGTCGATGCCAAACTTTTAGATGAAAGTCATGTGCTTCTTGAAGTTGTACGTGCCAAAGGTGTAGCTTTTTTGAAAACAAAAATCGCACCACAAAAATCTCATGTAAAAGAGGTATCATATTTTTTTGAAAATAAAATAGTGTTAATGCCAAAAGAACAAAGTCTTTCACAACCCGCGAAAGATTATAGTCCATTGAAAAATCTTCACTATAGCGCTCTATCACAATCTTTTGAAGTAAATCAGGACAATGAAGTTAACTTCAATCTTAGAGCAACATTTAGTGATCCATTGGTACAAAATAGCCTCTTTCTATATACAGCTAAATATGATAAAGAGACAAGAGTTGGAGTGGGGTATGATAATAGTGCCTATACTTTGCAATATGGCGCTGATATTTATGGTGTACCCTCGGCAAGGGATAATGTTAGAGATAGAGGCTATGGGGTGAACTTGTATCTTCAGTATCCTTGGTATTATCATACTTATCAAAATAGTGATATTGGACTGTTTTACCATGTTGATTCTGATAAAGATAATAAATCACCTCTTAGTTTGATACTTT
>JALULO010000172.1 GCA_027056215.1 Campylobacterales bacterium
ATCAAAAACTTTTTTTATTTGAATATCATTTTGATTAAGCTCATTATTTGTTTTCCAAAGTGCATTCTCCTGAGATTTATCATTTATTATGGGAAATTCTTTAAATTGTTCACTAACTTGCATTACTTTAGTATGAGCCAATAATGACATTGCCTTAAACCAAACATCATCAGCAGTCGGTGTTAACTCACAAAACAATTTTTTGTTAAAAACTTCTTGATGTAATGAATTAGGAGGATACAATACGCCTCCAACACCTGTAAAAAAAAGTTCAAAAGAAGGATTCCTGACATTATATGCATTTTCCCAAGATAAATAAGGCATTAATTCAGTATTGGATTTTTTTTCCATCCAAGAGCACCGATATGCTATTATATTGTCTGGATAATTGACATATTTTTCATATAAATTATTCAAGAAATCTTTAGGATATAATATATCATCATCTACAGTTACAATACTATAATCAGGATATTTTTCAAGTGTATAAATTAATTTCTTATAAGATTTTAAATTCTCACCTACAACTACAATATCGACTCCTCTAGTTTCAAGTGATTTTAAATGCTTTGGGATTTTATTTCTATGTAACTCTTGTTCAGCTAAATATAAGATAATTTTATTTGGTTTTAAAGATTGCCTTAAAAGAGATTCTAATGTAATATGTACTACATCGAATCTCTTAGGATAAGTTGTCAATGAAATAATTAACTTTCTCTTTGAACCCTTTTCAATACCAATCTTTTTGCTGATGCGATTATCTATTCTATGTTTCAATACATTTAATTTGTGCTTGTATGAATATAATTTATTGCGAATTTTAACTCCAAAAGTCATATTTTAAACCTCTTAAAAGATTTAATGCTTTTGTTTGTTGATAAAAGCAAAATTTTGTTTTTTTATAAAAATACAGACTAAAATAATTCACAAAAAAATATGATATTAGTGTAGCTAAAGCTGCACCTTCAATACCATACATTTTTATAAAAAAATAATTCAAGATGATATTTAATATTGCTCCAATTGTTGTTCTTAGAGAAGCATTTTTTATTAAATTTTCATTTATAACCCACTTAGAAGCTGCTACACCTAGTCCAACAAACACCCCAGCCCAAATATGTATCATCAAAACCCCATCTGTTTCACTATATTTTGAACCGTAAAGTAAATCAACTATCCAATCACTCAAAAAAGTCATCGGCAAAGCGATTGCTATTGCCATCCAAACCATCATATCATACAATCTTTGTAACCTTTTATAGTACAACTCTTCACTGATCTTTTTCGCATTTATTATAGCCGGAAAAAGTGATGAACTTATAACCATAGGTAAAAAATACCAAGCCTCACTCAGTCTCACAGCAGCAGCATACTGCCCCACGGCATTATCATCAAGCATCTCTTTTATCATCACTTGATCTATCTTCATATAAATTGCTACTACCATTCCACTCAAAATCAAAGGCCAACTATCTTTCAAAAGAGAGATCGCCACTTCGCTTTTGAACTTTAACTGTTTGATGTTGAATGTTAAATTGTTTTTTCGATACACATATATATACCCTACAGCCAACACAAAACTATCAAAAAGCACAACACAAGCAAAAGCTATGAGTGGTGCATGGATTAAGATAAGTGCGATTTTAACTAAACTACTGATAAAAAGAGATATCATATTTGCAAAAACCACATATTTACTCATCACTTTTGCTTGAAAATACATATCTATGACATTAAAACTTTGAAAGATAGTTGCACTGGCGATGATAAAGATAAGAACATTGGTATAAGAATCATTGGAAGTGAATCTTACTGCTATAACCAATATAAGCAAAACAGCTATTGCTCCCATCACTTTAAGCCAAAAAGCGGTACCTATGAGTTCATCACTCCGACTATCATCTTTGACAAGCTCTAGCACGACGATCCCATCAAGCCCCAGTGTAGCAATAGCGGCAAATAATCCAACAAAAGATTGTGCATATGCAAAAAGCCCAAACTGTTCAGGACCTAGATACCTTGCCACCCAAATTCCTACAAACAACCCCACTATCATACGAAGTATCTTCTCACCAAACAACCATGAAGTGTTTTTAAAGTACTTCATAAAGCCTTGGTGTTGTTTTAGGGATTTTAGTTTAGCTAACATAATTACATATTCATTCAAAAATTGGTGTTTGGTAAATTATCAATTAAATCATCTAGTTCATCCCTAAAATTTTCACTTGCACTGATTTTATCTCTAGCGATGTACTCTAATATTTGAAAAAGATTATTTTTATATCTTTCTGAGCGACTAATTTGCATATTTCGATTTTAATGTATTGAAAAATTCATTTGTATTTTGCTCGTACTCTTTTTTTGACAACAGTTCAACTTTACCACTTTCTATATCCTCTATATCTTGATGAAGTTGCTTTTGTCTCTGAGAAAAATATAAATCAGATTCTGAATTTTGATCAGCTTTATACTCTGTGATACTTAAACCCTTTTCATCTAAACTTTTCAATATAAACATCACATGTTCATATATACTGTCTTGTATATCTAGCTTTACTGTATGCATAGTAAACTCCTAACAATTTAATCACTTTAATTATACCCAAAATTTTCAAACACTTTTGAGATACCATTCATACAATCTCTTTTATCATGATAGCAAGCTGGACGATTGAGATATCTTCACCCGTGCCGATATTGATATGCGTATTTCGTACATCCCCACTATCATGATAGGTATCTTTAAAATCTACATTTTCCATGATAAACACACATTGATGAGCATTGTATGGCTTTAAAATACCCTTTCACAAAAAAGCATTTTTATTTCATTCAAAAAATCTTCATTGACAGATGATAGTTTTTTATCAACAACATTAGCATTCAGCGTAAAACATTTATCGTATTTGACAAAAGATGTAAGTTTCAAATCTCCCTCTGCTAAATCAAAACTATCTATTTTGATTTGTACATCATTTTTCTCTTTTGAGGTAATCTGCAAACAAACGAAATCTCCTAAACTATTCTCATTTTTTATGATAAGTACCGGTCTTTTTTTAGCTTTTTTAAGATTTGTGAAAGGAAACTTTATCAGTACTATATCTCCTGTTTTATAATGCATCCCACGCCTTATCTTCATCATTTTCCCAGGTTTTTTCCATTGAGGAAGTTTGAAGTGCGATTAAATCGTCATCTGTCTTATCTTCTTTGTTTAAAGGTTCTAATTTAATTTTATCTATCATAACCTCCTTTATCCCTTCAAGCATTTTTAAAACATTGGAAACATAGTTATCTTTTACTTCAATATAAATCATTTTCATTATCTTACTCCTCTCAATTCATCTACAATTCATAAACAATTTCAACAACAAACATCACATGTTCATATATACTGTCTTGTATATCTAGCTTTACTGTATGCATAGTAAACTCCTCACGATTTAATTACTTTAATTATACCCAAATTTTCAAACACTTTTGAGATACCATTCATGCACCTTCTTGATCCCCTCTTCAAGCTCTATTTTATGCTTCCAGCTCAAAGCGTGTAATTTTGAAGGATCGGTAAGCTTTATAGGCGTGCCGTCGGGTTTACTTGTATCAAAATATAGCTCCCAGTCATAACCCACAATTCTTTTGATCAACAAAGCTAATTCTTTAATGCTGATATATTTACCCGTGCCGATATTGATATGTGTATTTCGTATTTCATTAGATGGAGCTAAAACACCATTTCCAATGGTATCTTTAAAGTCAACACTCTCCATGATAAAGACACAAGCATCTGCCAAATCATCACTATACATAAACTCTCGTCTAGGCTTACCACTTCCCCATATTTCAACTTCTGGCTTATTCTCAATCTTGGCTTCATATATCTTTCGTAATAGTGCAGGCAATACATGAGAAGTTTCTAAATCAAAGTTGTCATTTTCCCCATATAGATTTATCGGCATCACTGAGATAAAGTTTGTGCGATACTGGAGGTTATAACTCTCGCACATTTTTATCCCTGCTGTTTTAGCTATGGCGTAGGATTCATTTGTATATTCTAATTCACTTGTGAGTAGATACTCCTCTTTCATCGGTTGTGGAGAGTTTTTTGGGTAGATGCAAGTACTGCCTAAAAAGAGTAACCACCATCTCTAAGATATTGGTCTAAAGTATTTTGGATCAACTACCACAACCTCTTTTCCTATCTCTATCTGGACAGTATCCCATTACAAGCAAACATCCCATAAGCTTCACGGTAATTTACTGTTATCCAATACGCATACATCTTTGTCACCGCATAGGGGCTTCTCAGATAAAAAGGTGTTGTCTCACTTTGCGGAGTCTCTTGTACTTTTCCATACAGCTCACTCGTACTTGCTTGATAAATTTTCGTTTTTTTTGTCAATCCCAAAAGTTTAACTGCTTCTAAGATTCTAAGTGTTCCCGTGCCATCTGCATTGGCTACATACTATCAGTCATATCACCATAGTGAAGTATGAAGTTTCTATTTTCTATATGAGGGTCTTGATATAGATGATCTATTCGATCTGTGTTAAACAGACTAGTTCTTCGTTTGATACCATGAACTATATAGCCTTTTTTCAGTAAAAACTCAGCCAAATAACTTCCATCTTGCCCTGTTATACCTGTTATCAATGCAACTTTTTTCATATTAATCTTTAAACAAACATAAATTATATATATTATAATTAAAAATCTTAAAATTAAGTTGAAATAATTTTATTTAACGAGTGATTTCTCCAACACATCTAAAAACTCATCTCTGTCCATCTCCACTGCCCCCATAGATTTGAGATGATTTGAGGGTACTTGGCAATCGATCAGCTCATAGCCATTTTCCAAACAATACTCTGCGAGATAAACCAATGCTGTTTTTGATGCATCGCTTTTTGTTTGGAACATTGATTCTCCACAAAAGATATGTCCGAGGTCTATGCCATAAAGTCCACCAACGAGTTCATCTTCGTAATAGACTTCAAATGATTTGGCGAGTCCTTGTTGGTGTATTTGTACATAAGTTTCTATCACATCTTCAAGTATCCATGTACCCTCGTCATTGTCAACACGTACATCGCGGCATTTTCTCATGACTGCTTCAAAATTTGTATCGATTTTTACTTCAAACTTTTTCATGCTACGTTTGAGACTTTTGGAGATTTTGATATCTTTGGGATAAAGGACTAAGCGAGGATCGGGAGACCACCAGAGGATGGGGTCGTTTTCATTGTACCAAGGAAAGATACCTTGTAGATAAGCAGAAACAACACGATCAGGTTTGAGATCTCCACCCCACGCAACAAGCCCCTCTTTTGAGGCTTCTCGTGGATTGGGGAAGATATGGGTAAAGCGGTTTACTTCAGGTATCAATATCCTACTTTGCAGATTCGTAATCGATCTGTAGTTTTTCATCTTTCATAGAAAGCTTCACTATACCGCCATCTTGTAACGCACCAAATAAAACTTCATCGGTCAATGGTGTTTTGACTTCATCTTGGATGATTCTACTCATCACACGAGCACCAAGATGGGCATCAAAGCCTTTATCTGCAAAATATTTTTTTGCTTCTTGTGTTGCTTCGATTTTGATTTTTTTCTCTTTAAGTTGGTCTTCTAATTCATGTAAGAACTTATCAACTATATGAACCATCACATCTTCGCCAAGTGCTTTAAAGTGTACCACTGCATCCAAACGGTTTCTAAACTCAGGTGCAAAAAAATCACCGATGGCAGATTCTGCTTTATGGGTTTCATTTTTATGAAAACCTACCTGTGGTGCAGATTTAACACCAAGGTTACTTGTCATGATGATGATTACATTTCTAAAGTCCGTTTTGATACCGTCGTTGTCTGTCAAAGTTGCACTATCCATCACCTGTAACAAGATATTCATGACATCTGGATGGGCTTTTTCAACCTCATCAAGTAAAAGTACCGTATATGGATGTTTACGGATTGCTTCTGTTAACTGTCCACCCTCTTCATATCCTACGTATCCCGGAGGCGCACCGATGAGTCTGGAAACATTGTGTTTTTCCATATATTCACTCATATCAAAACGCTCAAAATGTACACCCAGAGTCTCAGCAAGTTTTTTCGCAACTTCTGTTTTACCCACACCTGTTGGTCCAGCAAAAAGAAATGAGCCTATCGGAGAATGAGGACGACCAAGTCCTGCTCGTGCACGTTTGACTGCTTTTGAAAGCTCTACAATCGCATCATCTTGTCCAAAGACAACTTTTTTCAAATCTTCTTCAAGTGTTTTAAGTACCATTTTATCATCTGAACTCACTTGACGACTTGGAATATTTGCTATTTTTGCGATCACTTTTTCGATATCTTCTACAGATACATTGGTTCTTTTTTTCTCATCGATATGAAATGATGCAGCAACTTCATCAATCAAATCAATCGCAGAATCCGGTAAAAAACGGTCATTGATATACTTTTTAGCAAGTTCAACAGATGTTTTTAATGCTTTATTGCTGTATTTAACATTGTGATGTTCTTCATACTTATCACGAAGCCCTAAGATGATCTGATAAGTATCATCGATACTTGGCTCTTCAACATCCACTTTGGCAAATCTACGACTAAGCGCTTTGTCTTTATCAAAAAAGTTTCTAAACTCTCCATACGTTGTTGCACCGATACATTTGATACCACCACTTGCAAGTGCAGGTTTCAAAAGGTTTGACAAATCCATAGAACCGCCACTGGTTGATCCGGCACCGACGATCGTATGAATCTCATCGATAAATAAAACAGCATTGTCTATCTCTTCAAGTTCAGATAAAACACCTTTAAGTCTTTTCTCAAAATCACCACGATACTTTGTACCAGAGAGCAAACCACCGATATCCAAAGAGAAGAGTGAAGCATTTTTCAAAATCGCCGGTGTATCATCGTTGATAATCTTTAAAGCCAAGCCTTCTATGATAGCTGTTTTACCAACACCTGGTTCACCAACAAGTAAAGGATTGTTTTTCTTACGACGACATAACACTTGCATCACGCGATTAAGTTCATCTTCACGCCCGATTACGGGATCTATTTTGCCACTGCGTGCGAGTTCATTGAGGTTGATTGTATAGTTAGCAAGATCACCATCTTCTTTAGGCACTTTAGTGATCTCTTCACTTTCATGTTTCTCTTCTGTTATCGCTTCAAGGATCGAGAGTTTTGAAACACCTTGTTGCTTGAGTAAATAAACACTATAACTACGCTCTTCCTCAAAAAGTGCTGCAAGTAAATCGCCAACACTCGCCTGCTTTTTATCAGCTCCTTTGATATTGGTAATCATAGAATCAATCACACGTGCAAGAGCTACAGTTTCAAATGGATCATGATAGTTCTCCTGAGCAAGTGGTTTAAAAACAGAATCCAGATGTGTCTTGATACGTTCTAGTAAAAATGCCGTATCAGCACCACACTTTTGTAATATATTGATCGCCTGATCATTCGTTAACAAGGAAAAAAAGACATGTTCTATCGTCACATACTCATGTCTGCTTTTCTTTGCAAATTCTAAGGCTTCATTTAAAACGGAATTTAACTCTTTATTTAACATTTATTTACTCTTCCTCCATTATCGCTTTTAATGGATATTCATTTTCTAAGGCACGTTTTCGTACTTGTGCTATCTTTGTTTCAGCTATTTCAAAAGTATAGACACCACAAATGCCCCTACCTTCTCTATGGATATTTAGCATGATATTGATAGCACTGTCCAATGGATGTGAAAACAACTCCATTAAGATTTCCACCACGAAATCCATACTGGTAAAATCGTCATTTAACAAAACAACTTTATATCTTTTGATTTCAGAGGTCTCTTCAATTGATTGAAATTCCAAAGCCCCGTCATCTTGATGTTCCACATATTTCCTTTATCCATCGACAGCAATATTTAAATAACCTGTCTATATTTCCAAATATTATACTATGTTTTGAACTATATATAGTTAACAAATGGTCAATAAACAAAAAATTTGACTTTAACTGGTAATTTGGTAATATTATTGTTATGAAACCTCTATTTATCACTGCTACAAACACCAATGTGGGTAAAACTTACACAACATTGAAACTTATAGATTATTTTTCAAAACTTGGTTATAAAACAGGAGTATTTAAACCTATAGAAACAGGTGTGAAAGATCAACCAGAAGATGCAAGCTTGTTACTAAAAACTTGTACAAAATACAACAATGACTTTTCTATCTTTAGCACTGATGATATTTGTCCCATTCAGTTTTCTCTTCCAGCGGCACCCTATGTGTCAGCTAATTTAAAAGATATTGATCTCAGAGCGATTTTTACAACAGTGAAAAGATTACAACAATACTGTGATATTTTACTGATTGAAGGAGCAGGAGGATTGCTTGTACCGATACAAAAAAACTATTTTATGCTTGATCTCTTCAAAGCACTCGATGCATCGCTACTGCTAGTGGCGCATGATAAACTAGGATCGATCAATGATACACTCTTAAATCTTAGCGTATTAAAACATCACCATATCGATCCGACATGGTGTATCAATGTTCGAGATCCTGAACAGTTCGCACACGTCACCTTACCTTTTTATAAAGCCTATTTTGAAAACATATACACTTTACAAGAAAATCTCCCCCAAATAGCAGCTTCTCTAATAACTGATAGTAACGGTAATCGGTATACGTTTTAATCTTCGGTCACTATATTTAACAATCTTTTGCCCTTTATAGTACCCTACGTTCTTATAACCTGAAAAATTACGTACCCTATTTTCCCGATAGTGTGTTGTACAGTGTCTTTTGGTTTCATATGTTGTATATGCTTCTTGATAGTTATCATGATAGCCTTGATTATTTGCAGCCGCATTTTGTCCTGCAAGTGTACCAAGGATAGCACCACTGATGGTCGCAACATCTTTTCCTC
>JALULO010000173.1 GCA_027056215.1 Campylobacterales bacterium
CTATAGATGGTAATAGGAATATAAAATGGCAAGATCACATAAATTAGAAGATGTTAGAAATATAGGTATTGCTGCTCATATTGATGCTGGTAAAACAACAACTACAGAGAGAATCCTTTTCTATACTGGTGTTGAGCATAAAATAGGTGAGGTTCATGATGGTGCTGCTACTATGGACTGGATGGAGCAAGAGCAAGAGAGAGGTATTACTATTACTTCAGCTGCAACAACTTGTGAGTGGAGAAAAAAACAGATAAATATCATAGACACTCCCGGCCACGTTGACTTTACTATTGAAGTTGAAAGAAGTATGAGGGTTCTTGATGGAGCTGTATCAGTTTTCTGTGCTGTTGGTGGAGTTCAACCTCAATCAGAGACAGTTTGGAGACAAAGAAACAGATATGGTGTACCATCTTTAGTTTTTGTTAATAAAATGGATAGAACAGGTGCTGATTTTTATGAAGTTGAGAGACAAATAAAAGATAGACTTAAAGGAAATCCAGTTCCTATTCAACTACCAATAGGTGCTGAAGAGAACTTTGAAGGTATCGTTGATTTAGTTAAAATGAAAGAGATTGTTTGGGATGCTGATGCTGCTATGGGTTCGGCGTATCATGAACAAGATATAAGAGCTGATTTAGCAGAAAAAGCAGAAGAGTATAGAGAGAAAATGATCGAAGAAGTTTCTTCAGTTGATGGAAATGAAGAGCTTATGGAGAAGTTTTTAGAGGGTGAAGAGATTAGCAATGATGAAATCATCGCTGCAATCAAAGCTGCAACAATAGGAATGCATATAGTTCCTATGACTTGTGGTACTGCTTTTAAAAACAAAGGTGTTCAAACCTTGCTTGATGCTGTTGTTGATTATCTTCCAGCTCCAACAGAAGTTCCTGCTATTAAAGGAACTATGATGGATGATGAGGAAAAAGAGGTAGAAGTTGAATCATCAAATGATGGACATTTTGCTTCACTAGCATTTAAAATCATGACTGACCCATTTGTTGGGCAACTTACTTTTATCAGGGTTTATAGAGGTAGTTTAGAGTCAGGAAGCTATGTTCACAACTCATCAAAAGATAAAAAAGAGAGAGTTGGTCGTATCATGAAAATGCATGCGATTAAAAGAGAAGAAGTAAAAGAGATATATGCTGGTGAGATTGGTGCGGTTGTTGGTCTTAAAAATACAACTACTGGTGATACTCTTTGTGACCCAGAGGATAAAGTAGTACTAGAGAGAATGGACTTCCCAGAGCCAGTTATATCTGTTGCTGTTGAGCCAAAAACTAAAGCTGACCAAGAGAAAATGGGTATCGCACTACAAAAACTAGCTCAAGAAGATCCATCTTTTAGAGTTGAGAGTGATGAAGAGAGTGGTCAAACTATCATCTCTGGTATGGGTGAGTTACACTTAGAAATCCTTGTTGATAGAATGATGAGAGAGTTTAAAGTCGAAGCTGAGATCGGTCAACCACAAGTTGCATATAGAGAGTGTATTAAAGAGAGTGTTAAACAAGAGTACAAATATGCAAAACAATCTGGTGGTAGAGGTCAATATGGTCATGTTTACTTAGAGATTGAACCTATGGAAGCTGGAGCTGGATATGAGTTTGTAAATGCTATCAAAGGTGGATCAGTTCCAAGAGAGTATATCCCAGCAGTTGATAAAGGTTGTCAAGAAGCTATGGCTGGTGGTGTACTAGCTGGTTATCCTATGGAAGATGTAAAAGTTACTCTTTATGATGGTTCATACCACGATGTGGATTCAAATGAGATGGCATTTAAACTTGCTGCTTCTATGGGATTTAAAGAGGGTGCTAGAAAAGCTGGTGCTGCTATCATGGAACCTATGATGAAAGTTGAAGTAGAAGTTCCAGAAGAGTATATGGGTGATGTTATAGGTGACCTTAACAGAAGAAGAGGACAAGTTGAAGGTATGGATGACAGAGCAGGAAACAAAATAGTAAATGCTTTTGTTCCACTTTCAGAGATGTTTGGTTACTCAACTGATCTAAGAAGTGCTACTCAAGGTAGAGCAACTTATGCGATGGAATTCCACCATTATGCAGAAGTTCCAAGAAATGTTTCAGAGGAAATTATAAAAAAACGAAATGGTTAAGTAATTAATCATCTTTAAGATACATGGAAGAGACATACTTTGTATGCTCTTCATGTATCAACTCCCCGTCCTCGTAGCTCAGCTGGATAGAGCATCGGATTCCTAATCCGAAGGTCTCAGGTTCGAATCCTGTCGGGGAC
>JALULO010000174.1:0-2468 GCA_027056215.1 Campylobacterales bacterium
ATGTGGATTATCTCATAGGCTCTGTACATTTTATAGGAAAGTGGGGATTTGATAATCCTGAGTTTATCGGTGAATATAAAAACAGAGATATAGATATCATTTGGCAAGAGTATTTTGATGCGATTGACGCGATGGCAAAGAGTGGGCATTTTGATATCGTTGGACATCTTGACCTCATTAAAATCTTTAATTTTCTACCCAAAAAAGATCTAAGAAAAGTTGCACAAAATGCTTTAAAAGCAATCAAAAAAGCGGATATGGTTATTGAACTAAATATGGCAGGTTTTAGGAAACCGATAAAAGAGCTCTATCCTTCCACTATCTTACTCGAAGAGATAAAAGCACTTGAAATACCCATCACTTTTGGTAGTGATGCACACGAACCTGAACAAGTCAATTTATATGGAATACAAACCGAAGAGATCGCACGTAAGTTAGGATTTAAACGATGTGCCATATTTAAAAAGAGAGAAAGGCAAATGATTAATTTTTAAGCAGTTCTTTCATCTAAGTTTTTATAAAGTTTTGTTACAATAGCACCACTTTTTAAAATTTTAGGAGAAGAAATGGGAAAATTCGTTAACAATGTAGAGGAATTTTACAAGTTTTGTGAAAAAAACGAAGTTGAATTTATAGATTTTAGATTTACAGATATCAAAGGTGCATGGCATCATATCTCATATAGGATGAGTGCTGTGGGTGAAGATATGTTAAAAGGCGGTATTCCATTTGACGGTTCTTCTATCGAAAACTGGCAACCAATTAACGAATCTGATATGCTTTTGCAACCAGATGTTCCATCGGCGTTTATGGATCCATTTACAGCAGATCCTACAATCTGTGTTATTTGTGATGTTTATGACATCTACAAAAATGAGCTATATGCAAAATGCCCTAGAAGTATCGCTAAAAAAGCGTTGAAATATCTTGAAGAACAAGGTATCGGTGATGCAGCATATTTTGGACCTGAAAATGAGTTTTTCATTTTTGATGATGTAAAAATCACAGACCAAGATAATGAACAAGCATTTAAAGTAGAATCAGATGAAGGTCACTGGGCTGATACAAAAGATTACGGCGAATTTGGAAATATGGGTCACAGACCAAGAATCAAAGGTGGATATTTTCCAGTTATGCCAACAGACTCAGCAGTTGATCTTAGAGCAGAGATGATGCAAGTACTTGAAGAAGTTGGTCTAGAAGTAGTGCTTGGACACCATGAAGTGGCACAAGGACAACACGAGATAGGTATCGTTTTCGGTGATATTATCACAGCAGCAGATAACGTACAAAAATACAAATATGTTGTAAAAATGGTAGCACATCTCAATGGCAAAACAGCGACTTTCATGCCAAAACCGATTTACAATGACAATGGTAACGGTATGCACGTTCACCAATCACTCTGGAAAGATGGTGCAAACCTTTTCTATGAAGATGGCGCATATGCAAACCTTTCTAAAACAGCACTTGATTACCTAAGTGGTATCTTTAAACATAAAGAAGCAGTTGCATCATTTACAAACCCGTCAACTAACTCTTACAAAAGATTGTTGCCAGGTTTTGAAGCGCCAAGAATTTTAACGTATTCAAGCCAAAACAGATCAGCTGCTTGTCGTATTCCATATGGTGCTGGTGAAAAAGCAACCAGAATCGAAACAAGATTCCCAGACAGTACTTCTTGTCCATACTTAGCATTTACAGTGCTTATGATGGCTGGTATCGATGGTATCAAAAATGGTGGTTATGACCTTGTAGGACCTGTAAATGAAGATCTATTTGAATTAACTCGTGAAGATCTTAAAGAGAGAAAGATTCCTGAATTACCAAATACTTTAAGAGATGCGTTAGAAGGTCTTGAACACGATCATGACTTCCTTGCACCTGTTATGGATGAAGAGTTCATCAGTACTTATATAGACTATGAATTTGAAAGACACGTTATTCCTGTAGAAGGAAGACCTACAGCATTCGAATATATTTCTACATATTCTTGCTAAAACACGCATAAGGGGTTTCCCCCTTTTGTGTTTTTCTATCTTTTTATTTCACTTTTTCCCATTATTTACACAATAATTTCACTTTTATCATGATATAATATTTTGATTTTACATTATTTTAAGGAGAAAAAATGTTAAAAAAACTATTTTTAGTGCTAACATTGACTGCTGTATCGCTTCTTGCGATGAATTTTCAAACTGCTTCCAAAGATGAACTTATGAGTATCAAAGGTATCGGTGAAAAAAGGGCTACTGCGATCATGAAGTACAGAAGAAGCCATAAGATAAAATCGGCTGCTGATTTAAAAAATATCGATGGTATCGGTGATGAGATCGCTGGTAATGCAAAAAAAGGTATTAAAAATGCTGACAAAAAAGTAACTAGCGCAAAAAAATCAGTTAAATCTACTAAGAAAACAACTTCCAGAGCAAAATCAGTTAAAGCAAAAGCATCAAAAAGCAAAAGTG
>JALULO010000174.1:2478-8884 GCA_027056215.1 Campylobacterales bacterium
CAAAAGTGCTGCTAAAAAAAGTGCTGCAACAAAAGCAAAATCTGCAAAAACAAAAGCCACCAAGAAGACAAAAAAAGTAGCTGGAGATAGAACAAAAAGAGCTGAAGCAAGAGCAAAGAAAAAGACAAAAAGCAAAGCTAAAAAATCACTCAAAAAAGTGAAAGCAAAAGCAAAAAAGAAGAAGTAAATCTCACATAACACACAAGGTAGCCCAACGGCTACCTCTTCTAGTTACGATACGCTACGACATCCCCAAAACGTACTTTTTTACCGTTTAAATTTTCAGCCAAATCAACAAAGCCTTCTTCAAATAACATCACAACCGTAGAACCCATCATAAAAGTACCAAGTTCATCACCACGTTTTAGTGTAACATTTTCATAGTCATAGACTTGAATCTCTTTGGTATCTGTATTTGTCTCAATACGTTCATCAAAACCTAAGGTCATTTTCCCAACATTGAGTGCACCTACAAGGACGATAAAAAAAAGTCGATTGGCATTGTCGATACACTCCAAAACTACCCTCTCGTTTTTGACAAAAAGACTCGGTACGATATGTAGATACTTTTCATTAACTGGATAAAGAAGACCCGGTACATGAACAGCACGTAAAACTGTCATATCTATAGGTGCATGATATCGGTGATAATCTTTAGGAGAGAGATAAAAGTTGATATATTTACCATTTTCAACAGGTGCTATCTCACTTGGTTCAAACTTATCTGTTAAAAGTTCTCTAACATCATAGTCAAAACCTTTGATTTGCAAGGCTTTTGCATCTTTTACTTCACCCTCAGCCGTGATGAGGGAGTCAGCAGGTGAGATAAATGCATTTGGATCGGTGGTAAGATCTCTATCATAAACCAACTTTCTGGTAAAAAGAGCATTGAGTGATGGATAGTGATCTATCTCTTCAAAAGCAGAAAGATCAACACCCATCAACTTGACATAACTGTAGTTGATTACCATCTGTATGGGGGAAGGAAATTTTGTAGAAGCAAATGTACCAAATGAGCGTGAAATCGCATTTGTCCATACTGCTTTTATCAAAAAGTTCACGTAGTTTCCTTTAAATGTTCCAACGCTTTACGCATCAAAGCGATGTGATAATTTTCCTGATAATTGATAAAGTAAAAAAAGTTACTCAGTTCTTCATGATTTACCATCTGTGCTAAACGTACACACTCTTCTTTTGCACCCTCTTCTTCTTTGATACCATCTACCAAAAATTGTCCAAGATCGTCAAATTTATAAGTTTGCTCCATAATTGTACGAGGGATACTCAATATTCCCATCTTTGACATCATACGTGCAAAACTTTTAAGATGAAAGTGTGATTCATAAATCAAATCTATAAAGATACCTGAAAGTAGTTTGGAATCTGTAAAAAAGTTTGCATAGGTATAAACCAAAATCAATTCGTACTCTTTATAACTCTCCTCAAACAAAAAAAGTGTCAAAGCATCTGTTTGCTTTTGATCAAGTTTATAATATTCTAATTTTCTATTTTTATCAAAAGCTGTAATAGGCTCATTATGTGCATTTTCTTGTAAAAAGTGAAGTTTCTGCACAAAATAATCTTCATCTGTTATAAAACGTGCAAACATACTATCTTCCGTATCCGTATAAGCCGCTTTCATCTGTTCAATTTGTACTATCAATTTACCAAAAAGTGTAGCATTATCTTCTGCGTGATAATCTATATCCTCTTTTTCATAATCAAAAGGTACTTTCTCATCCGCCAAACTTCCACCAAGCCAAGTAAGATGTCGATACTCAATCATGGCAAAGTCATAGAGAACATCTGCTATCTCTTCATTTGAGATGGAAAATGAGCCAAAAAGCATGGCAAGCCATAGTTGGTGTTTTTGTTGAAATAATTTACGCTTGTTCATCAATACTACAATCCTCACTAATAATCAATGTATACGATGCTTCATCTTTACCATTTCGTCTATGATCAAGATTAACCAATGCCGCTAAAAATGCTTTTGCAACCATCTCACCACAAGCTCTTTCACTTTCAGGTGCATTTACCAGATTTTTCAAAAACTCTTCAGCTACACTTTCGCCTTCTTGAATACTCTCGCCAACAAGCATATCTGTAAAGATAGAACCCGTTACAATCGTACTCATACATCCAATCGCCATAAACTTGATCTCTTTTATAAGATCACCGTCCAAAGAGAGATAAATCTCTACCATCTCATTATTTTGCGGATTTTGCCCGATACCTTTTGCATCAAAATGCTCAGGTTTTCCATAATTTCGGGGGTTCATCATATGATCAATATACTCATCTTTTAACGCTTCTAAATCCGCCATTTACTCCCTTTCTTTCGCGATTTCGTCGATTCTAGCATATTTGCTTTTATTTTTATCTCTCTTGTATAAAATAGAAAAAATGATTAAGCTTGTTAAAATGAAAATATAAATTGAGATATATAAACACTTATATCGTAGGCTTTGAGAGATTTACATCACACTTTTTTTCTTGTTTAACTTCTTTGGTAACTTCTTTAATCTTATCTTTTACAGCATCAACATCAATACTTTTTGTTTGGTTAGCACTCTGTTCTTGTTTTTGCAGTGCATTTGTGATCTCAAGCAAACCATAGTAAGTAGAACATCGTTTATCGTAGTTGTCTAAATCTTTTTTTACATCTATGATCGAATAAGCCTGTAAATCGAGCAGTTTATGTTGTTCAATCTCATGTAAATACTTTTTTCGAGCAATTTGCACCGCTTTGATGATATTTGGTTTGAGTGCTTGTGTATATTTTTCCCTATTATTTGCTTTAACATCGGCATCTGTCATCGTAGAGACTGCATCGATCGCATCTTTGGCGATATCCCAACCGATGTATTGCCCTACTTTTTTAAACATATAGGTATAAATCGTATCTGTCTTTTCTTCACTCTCTTGTGTCATCGTATACTGGTAAGTACTGCACTCCATATCAGAAGCATTAATCAACGCATCTACCAACTTATTACGCTCTTCTTTGGTTTTGACAGAGCCTAATTCATCTTCAAATCTTTGCACTTTTGTATGAAAACTTTTTTCTTGGGTTTTGGGCACTAATGCAGTGGTATCTACCATCTGCTCCAAACCTTGACATCCAAATAATAGTATCAATAGAGGTAAAAATAAAACTATTTTCATTTAATTCCTTTAACTATTATTATAGTATAGAAATTTTAACGTAATATAAAGGACACCTCTATTCCTATAATGACGCTTTTTTGCTAAAGTATGATTTCCCCATGAAGTATAACACAAACCCCCACAACACGATACTACTGAAAATGGCTAAAATACCACCTCAAAACCTACACCTATACTACAAACCTATCTGCAAGAACTTCATACTTGGAGAGCTCTGTGTATATTCGAGAGCATCATACGCGCACCAGTAACAACTACTTATAATTTTTTATTTTCATGATCTCTCATGGGATGGAAACGACAGCTACAGTCATTTTTGTAACAAGTTTACTCTATATCACGTTTTATTTATAACTAATTAAATTATTTTAATTATAATTTTGCGTATTAACCAAAACTTGTTATATTCATAAATATTTCATAAGTTTACTGTACAATTTATATGTGTTAGTCACATAATTTAAACAAGGATACTATTTTGCACAAATCATATATCACTCTTTTTTTCATAACGTTGTTCCTCATCTCAGGTTGCGGCAGCACGAAAACATCTACGGGTAATGGGAACATTCAACAAAACAAAACATCAAAACCACATATTACACTTAACGGTAACAGCACAGTTATCCTCCACAAAGGAGATACTTTCACCGATCCCGGTGCAGTCGCCTTTGATAACCAGGACGGAAAGATCACATCCACCATCACTAAAACGATTACCCCTTCCGTGATCGATACGACCAAACCGGGCAGATATGAAATTCTCTATTCAGTAACCGATTCAGATGGTAACAAGGTAACAAAAAAGAGAATAATCATTGTTCTTGATATTATCAAAAATCCGGACGATTTAAAACCGGCTGCACTCGTCATCAACGAAGTACTGGCGGTAAACAGCCATACTGCAATCGATCCTGACTTTAAAGCGTTTTCAGACTGGATTGAACTTTACAACCACAGCAACCGGACAGTCCAGCTGGGAAATTACTATCTGAGTGATGATGCAAACAATACGCAAAAATGGCGACTTCCTACACGTTCCCTTACACCCGGAAAACATCTGCTCATCTGGGCAGACAAGCGTGATCAGGGCATACATACCAACTTTTCACTCGATGGGAACGGTGAGAGTGTTATACTCTCCGACAGCAGTGGAACAGTCATTGACTCACTCACTTTCGATAAGCAAAAACGTAATATCTCTGTCACCAATATTAACGGTAAAAACTACTATATGCTTCCTACGCCGGGAGCGAAAAACGAAGTTGCGACCAATGCTCTGGCAAAATCGAAAAAACCCGATTTTGACCATCAAAGCGGTTTTTACACCAACAGCGTATCACTGAAACTGTCTCAGGAGAATAACGGCACCGTTTACTACACACTCGACGGCTCCATTCCCGTTCCCGGAAAGAGCGGTACGCTACAGTACACAGCCCCTCTGTCGTTCACTAAAACGACTGTCGTTCGTGCAGCTGCACTCGAAAAAGAGAAATTTTTAAGCTCGCCAGTTACCAGAACTTATCTTATCAATGAAAAGATCACATTGCCGGTTATGTCAGTCACCATAGATGAAGATTACCTCTACAATCCGGAATACGGCATCTACACGGCAGGGAACCATACCAACTACAACCAGGACTGGATCCGCCCCGGCAGTGTGGAGTATATTAAAAACGGTAAACCAATTTTCAGCAAAAATGTAGGCATCAAAATCCATGGCAACAACACCAGAAAAAATTCGGACAAATCACTGGCGCTTTATGCCAAGTCTCAATTTGGCGCAAAAGTGATCAACTACCCACTTTTTGAACAAAAACCGTACATCAAAAAAGTCAAAAGCTTTGTACTCAGAAGTGGCGCAACCGAGTGGGGGAGAACACTCATCGGAGATGGTATTCAACACACCATTGTACGCAATATGATGGATATCGATTACCATGCATTTGCGCCTGCGGTGATGTTTTTAAACGGGAAATATTGGGGTATCAGCAATATACGGGAAAAAATGAACGGGGACTATCTTGCCGCCAACCACGATGTCGATCCCAAAAATGTCGATCTTCTTGCCAACGACGCTGAGATCAAAGATGGTACAAATACGGATTATCTTGCACTGAAAGCCTTTGTCAAAGCAAACGATCTTAGCCAGAATGCGAACTATCGGCATGTCATTTCCAAAATTGATCTTAAAGAATATATGAACTATATTATTACCGAAAGCTTTAGCGGAAACCCATCCTTTAATCACAATATCAAATATTGGAAAACGCACACCCCTGAAGGGAAATGGCGATGGATGCTCTTTGATCTGGACAGAGGTTTTCTCTCATTTTTGTATGAAAACGACCCACTTCAATATGTTGCAGACAATAATGAAACAAATATCATTTTTCGTAACCTGCTTCGCAACCAAACATTCATCCATACGTTTGCAAGCCGTTACTTTACCCATCTCAATACAACATTTCGGCCAGAGAGAATGCAAAATATTATTGCACAGGAGAAAGCAAAAATTCAATCAGAAGTGGCACGCCATTTTCGGCGCTGGCCAAAAGACAAAAAAGGCAATCCCGTTTCCGTCGATAGCTGGGAAGAATTTATGCGTAATTTTAACCAATTTGCACAACAAAGAGGAGATGTTGTTAGAACAGCACTGCGAAGCGATCTCAACCTGACAGGAACCGCTACGCTGACAATCAATAAACCGCAATACGGCTCAGTAAAAATCGATGATGTACCGCTGCAAAACGATTTTACCGGTACCTATTTCAACGGAGCTACCGTCACGCTTGAAGCCGTGCCCGATGCCAACAATACGTTCACAGGCTGGACAGACGGTGTCACACAAAAGAAACGCACAGTCACATTGAACGGTACCATCAATATTGCACCGCTCTTTACCGCCGTACCATAAAAGGGCAAAGAAAGATCATGGGATCTTTCTTTGCTAGAAACTGGCGAGATATTTGAAAAAAATAGGTAACCCTAATAACCATTTTAATTGAGCAAGAAAATATATTATCATGATAGATATTTTAAGTCATAACCTCCAGCTCTACCGGAGGCTTGAAAAGTAGAACCGCTCAAAGCGGTCTGAATGATTAGTCTAGTTATATTCAGTACTTTACACTTATGAAAAAATTTTAGTATAGATGATGAAAATATTACCCAACTTTTTGATTCTTAAAACAATATTGTTATCTTAAAAGACCACTTGCATAGATTTTTTATT
>JALULO010000175.1 GCA_027056215.1 Campylobacterales bacterium
TAAAAGTGCTTTATGCCCTCTAAGATAGGAAAAGCCCTCGTATACCAATGTTTTGATACTTTGCGTACTCTTTGTGTGAACCTCAAACTTGATCGTTGTAAATATCACTATAGCGATCAAGAAAAGTACACCATCTATCATGATCGTTTTGTAAATACCTAGTTTTTCAACAGCCCCACCACCTACAGCCATCCCTAAAGCAAAAGTAACTGACCAGATGATCGAGTGGAGTTCATTGGTGGTTTTGAGCATATCTTTTGCTACCACCTGTGGTAAAAGAGACATCTCTGCTTGAAAAAAAAGCGATGCCGCAGTCATACGGATAAAGATAAAAAGCATCAAAAGCGGTACTTGTGAAATCTCAACGATACTAAGATATAAAAGCGTCATCACAAACTCGATACTTAACATCAAAATCATAAACTTTTTAAATTGAAACTTATCGACAACAGCACCACTCAAAGGTGCTAACAAGGCAGGCAAAGCGTACATACTCACAACAAGTGCATTGGTAACTGGATCTACACCAAACTTTAAAATCATCGTATAGATAGCGACATTGGAAAACCATGCACCAAAGTATGCGATAAACTGAACAAATGAGAGCCGTAATATAAGAGGGTTTTTTTAAATTTCACGATACATGAAAAGATTATGACATAATCCCTCTTCAACACAAACTAAGCTCAGTAACTAAGTACATATTTCAGATAATAACTGTTTTTTTGCATCCCAAATTCACTTTTCTGTGAACCACCATAAAGCATAGCACCTATGCTGAAGGTGTTGTTATCATTGAGAATATAACGCAAAGAGGGAGAGATAAAACGTGAATCTTCACTATGTAAACTTTCGATATATAACAATGAACCAGATAGATAGATGGTAAAATCATAACTAAGTGTTGTCCCTAGATGCCAATGAGCCATCGCAAGATTTGCAAAAAGTTCTTTGTTGAAGTTGGCAAGTAAGTCATCATAACCAAAAGTTTCAGAGCTATAAAGCGTTTCTATCGTAAGATTCAATCCGTGTTCAAATGCATAATCCGCACCCACAAGCCCTTGAAAAAACTTTTTTTCTTCCTCTCTTCCAGATGACATAGCAATACGACTTTTGATATATGCTCCCTCACTTCGCACGTCTATACCAGTATCACCCAAATCCCCTTCTATCGCATAAGCAAACATATTTGTGTCATTTGAGTGAATCGTATTTAAAGCGATATCTATCATATTGAGTGTAGTTTTATATCCTGCTGCATATTTTCTACTCTTATCCTTTCTTTGGCTTAATACACCATAAATCTGAGACTGTGTGCCTATATATCTTGTATAAGAGAGTGCCATCACCCCAAATGTTTCATCTGGTTCAAGGGCATAACTGTTTTGGGGATTAAAAAGATTGCTCGGTGTCCAGATATGGCCCACACCCATTGTGATATTTTGAAGTCCTGCTACAAGACGATTATTGTCATCCTGATAACCACCATAGAGACGATATAATTTTGTATTTATATCGCCTTTTCCATAGTGATGAAAATGACTTTGCATTTTTATCGGGGTATCTGCATGAAGTTGTCTAAGATAAGAAAAAGAGTTAGAATCTATAAACTTTTTCCCAAAATAATTGACTATATCACCCGAAGTATGCATAAAATAATCGCCTTTATCCCAATCATAATAAAGACGCAATCGATTGTAATTGTACAGATAACGTTTCTGTTGTGTTGGTACGTACGAGCCTTGAGAAAGTGTAAAGTTTGTATTTTCAATTCGTAGTGAACTTTGTGCATAAAGTGATATCGTAAAAAGAGAGAGAAGCACACATACTTTGAATATCATGAAGATACAACCTTTCCATCGTTAAGCAAGATGGTACGTCTGGCATTTTTCATCACATAGTCATCATGAGATGAAAAGAGGATTGTCACCTTTTCTCTACGATTTAACTCTTTCATCATCTCCATCAAAGCTGTTGAATTTTTACTATCTAGGTTTGCAGTGGGTTCATCCGCCAAAATGATTTTTGGTTTAGAAGCCACTGCTCGTGCAACCGCCACACGTTGCTGCTGCCCACCACTTAGGAAGTTGGGTAAAGCATCTAGTTTATCATCTATTTGTAAAATCGTTGCAACTTCTAGTACACGATCTTCAATCACTTTTTTATCAAATCCCTGAAGACGCATAATAAAGCCAATATTTTCTTTTACACTCAAAACCGGTACAAGATTGTACGCTTGAAATACAAATCCTATCTCATTAAGACGTATGTTTGTTTTTTCGGCAGAGGAGAGATGTGAGATTTCTCTCTCTTCAAGCCAGATTTCACCCTCTGAAATATCATCCAATACCCCGATGGCATTGAGCAACGTTGTTTTCCCACATCCTGAAGGTCCGGTAATCACGGTAAACTCTCCTGACGCAATCGTCAGATTGATATCACGAAGTGCGTGTACTTCACGCGCTTCTCCACGGTAAAAGTATTTATTGACATTGACGAGTTTTATCATCCTATATTCCTTATAACCTCTATGGGATTTAATTTTTTAATATTACGCAATGGAAGTGAGACACTCAACAAAGATGCGATTGCGATTGCGACAAAAGTGGTTAAAAAATAATTTATTTTGATCGTAGCATAGATCACATTGTCTAAACCAAACTTACTCATACCAGCTGCAAAGATGGAAAGATCAAGACCATACTGATTCAAATAGACTAAAAAGAGCAAACCAAGTACGCTACCCAAAAGATAACCTGCAAAGCCTAAAAAAAGTGCCTCTATAACCACTTGAAAACGTATATATCTATAAGCATAACCGATCCCCAAAAGGATACCAAACTCACGTATACGATCCAGTATTGAGACATACATAACCCCTAAAATCCCTATAAATACAACCGCCATGACGATAAAAAAGCTAATCTCATTAAAAACATTTAATAACGCCTGCATCTGTTTGAGCTGTGGATATAACTCGATAAAACGTTTAACATCAAATTTTGGAAAAAGTTTTTTGATATCGTTTTGCAAAACTTCAGAAGGGACATCTTGACGCATAATCGCTATCTGTGTTGCTGTATTGTCTTTGAGTGCTAACGATTTATCTAACGTTCTTCTTGATATAAAAAGTCCTCTTTGATCAAGCACAACATTGGTAGTATGCACGATAGCTTTTACATGAAATGCCATAGATTGTATCTCATGATGGCTATCTTGTGTGGTAAAGATAACTTTAGAGCCGATATGGAGTTTTAGTTTTTCTGCTAAAGCACTTCCTACAAAAACACCATCTTTGGCAAAATCAAGTTTCCCCTCTTTCAAAAATGCACTAAATGTACCAAAAGACTCTTCCGCTTTAAGGTCTATACCAATCAATCTTGCTGGTTTTGATTTTCGTGCAGTTTGAGCCAATCCATCACTCATGATCCGCCAGATTGCATCGTGCACAACGCTAAGCTTTTTAAGTTTTGCCACCTTTTTATCAGCATCTAAGATATGATATTTGATATCATTTTCCAGTCGATACTTTTTTGCAAATATAGAAACATCCCCACAATCACTACGTTTGGTTTTGTCTATCATGTGTTGGGACATACCATCATATAAACCTTCTAGTCCAACCATCGTTCCCATACTCAATCCAATCATCAGTACCAAAAGGATAGCCCGACTCTTACGTAAAAATGCATTTTGATATGCCATATGTAAAATCGTTTTAAACATAACGTGTCTCCTCTACAGGGGTAAACGAACGAACATACGCAATCGGATAAACGATACTCAAAAGGTTTAACATAAATACCAGCATACTATTCCACATGACGGTAAAAGGATCAAACAGTGTCGGTACTTTGTCAGACACCACACCATAAGATTTATACATATCACTCATACCAGCTATAACAATAGGATGCACTTCAAAATAGTATGCAGTATACGCACCAAGTGGCACGGCTAAAAGTAAAGCGACAACTGTTAAAATCAAGATCTCCAAAAGGAGAAGTAGCGATATATTGGCATCACTTAGACCGATAGAACGTAAAACACCAAACTCTTTCATACGCGCGTTAACATTGATAAAGCCATATATCATGATGACAAAAAAGATAACCAGGAAAAAGAGTCCCATAGAGATATAACCAAAAAAACTATCCATCTGCATCACTTCTACCATAGACTTCATGAGTGTTTTCCAAGTATAGACTTTCAAATCAGGTGGCAATTTTTGTGCAATCAAATGGCTTATTTGATCATTGTACTTCAAATTTGTAGCCATCGCTACGATATAGGTTGCCATATTTTTGGAGAGAAATATCTTATCAAAATATGCACGATTCATAAATGCACTCTGGCTATCAAAATCATACATCCCTGTTTTAAAAATACCACATACTTTAGCAAGCTCTGCCACAAAAGAGTAATCCACCGCCGAGCCAACAAAAGAGACTTCATCGCCTATATCCACATGTAACTTATCAGCCAGATTTTTCCCCATATAAAGGCACTCTCCCTTGCTGTTATACTTTCCCTTAAGTAAGGCTTTTTTAAGTTGGGAAAGTTTTTCCTCCTTTACAAAATCTACACCTGTCAGCATCATCGCAGAAGAGTATATCTTATGAGATGCGATTCCATACGTTTCAACTCTTGGGCTATATGCTTTTAACCCCTTGGTTTGGCTTAAAAGAGAAAGAGGTTTTTTTGTATCTTCGATAAGATAGTCATAGCCTCCTTTATCGCGATACTCTTTTTGATAGATTTGTAGTGATCCTGTATATACATTGAGAGCATTTTTGAGCATACTAGAATGTGCACCATCCATAAATGCCACATACACGATAAATAGATAAACGGCTACAAACGTCAACAAAAAAGTCGTCAGTGAACGACCTTTATAAAAAAGGATATTTTTCCATGCTAAAAAAAACATCAATCAATCTCAATGCGAAAAGCGTTTTAAAGCGCTTTTTCTAAAATATGCAGGATTGATTGGTGTATCATATTTGGCATCTTCTATACGAATAGTTGTCATGTGATCTGGTTCATCAAAAGGTTTTACTTCCCAAAGTGTCGGCAAATAATAATCTCCAAACTTTTTTACATCAGCATAGAGAAACTGACGTACCTTTTTACCATCGTCATCATAGTAGATATCTTTTTGACTGGTATAGTTGGTCATGTCTATTTGCGAAACAATCTTTCCCCACACTACTGCTGCATCAGGTTTAGGTGTCAAAGAAATCGTACTGATATTTCCATTTTTGGAAAGTAGTTTAGCCGTGTAATCATCTACAATCGAACTCTGTTTTACCACATCATCGTTACTGATATCACTCCCCATCCACTTTTGCAACATCATCGAAGAGGGAATCTTTATCACACGTTCAATCTTTGGTATATACTGCCACATCTGCCCATCTAAACTTAAAAAAGTGATACCATGATCTTTTGCGGGAGAAAGCATCTTGACAAAATTCTTTTTCTTCCCCTTAGACCAACTTTCAAGTTCCATAGAACGTTGATGATTTTTGGTTTTAATCTGCATTTGCATCTTTAAGTAAAGTGTTTTTCCCCGCATATTATGGTTTACCTTTTTGATGATATCTTCTGCTTTATTGGCAAAAAGTGCAACCGATAATAAAAGTAAAATCCCTATTTTTTTCATAATCCACCCTTATGATTTTAATATGACCACTTGGTCATTTATGAAATGTTAACACTTTTTTGGTGATTTGTCAAGGGTTTAATCTATTTATGAACAAAAAGTCATTAAAATATAATATCAGGAGTTAAAGTATGCCAAAGATAGTCAATAAAGAGAAGATGAGAGAAAAGATTTTAGAAGCTGCCGTACAAGCTTTTGCAAAGCATGGCTTCTATAATACTACGATGAATCTCATCGCAAAAGAAGCGGGTATAGCAAAAGGTACGCTTTACCTCTATTTTGACTCTAAAGAAGCACTTTCTATCGCATTTGTTAAGAGTTATTTTTCCCGTATGGAAAAGTGGCTTTCAGAACAAGGATACGCCCCTACCCTCGAAATATTTATACAAAACATTAAACACTCCCTGCTCATAGGGGAAGAAGAAGCAAAATTTATCCCCGTTTTTTTTGAAGCCTTTGGACCGAGTTTTCAATCAAATACTTTTCGCAGCACAATCGCCGAAGCTTTTGATAACATGGGAACATTTTATGCAAACAACCTTGTTATACTACAAAAAAACAAAGAAATCAATCCAAACCTTAATAGCAAAGCATCAGGCAGAATCCTTGTCAGTATGCTTGATGGGATCATGTTACATTACGGTCTTTTTGACCAAAAAAGAGATGCATTTGAAACCATGGTTGATGAAGCGCTTAAGATTTTTGAACAAGGATTAATCATATGATTTAACCAAAATAGGAGTATGATATCTAGTATAACTCCTAAAAAGTATCTATATGACCAATAAAAATATACAACTATCCCTCCTGATGATTGCAACTTTGGGTATCATGTCTGGTATCACGATCGTCTCTTCATTGCCACTGATCAGCCACACTTTTTCAAATATCCCACACATTGAGTTTCTTTCTAAACTTATGCTAACGATTCCTTCCATCGTCATCGCTCTTTTTTCACCATTTGCAGGACATATTATAGACAAAAGGGGTCGTTTAAAACCTCTTTACATAGGCATATTTCTTTTTATACTTGGTGGCAGTTCTGGATTTTATTTACATAATTTTTATATCATCCTTGTAGGACGTGCTATACTTGGATTGGGAGTTTCACTGATTATGACAAGTTCTACGGCACTTATTGGTGATTATTTTACAGAAGAAACACGCCATAAGTTCATGTCAAAACAGGGTATGGTTGTTGCACTTGGAGGGATTGTTTTTATCACTTCTGGAGGTTTGTTGGCACAGGTCAATTGGTCTTACCCTTTTGCTATTTATTTGATTCCTATTATATTTTTACCTTTTTTATGGAAGTCACTTTATGAACCCAAAAAACACATACATACACAAGCACTAGAAGTAGAGACAAAACTTTTACCTGTTTATTTTACAGCTTTTTTTGTCATGGTACTTTTTTATATGTTACCTACCCAATTTCCCTACCTCATCGTCAATACACTTGGTGGAAAACCACAAACTATCGGATTTGTCATCGCTACAGCCATGACTTTCAATGCACTCACTTCCATGCAATACGCTAAAATAAAAACAAGATTTTCATATATGCAAATCTATTCTGCTACTTTTGCACTCTTCGCGCTTGGGTTATGTATCATTTCCCAAGCATCTAGTATCTCTGAACTCTTTTTTGCAACTGCGCCTATCGGTATGGGATTTGGACTTTTGTTGGTCAATACCAATGCATGGTTTCTTTCACGCGTACCTGCACATAAAAGAGGTAAAGCCTCAGGTATCCTGACTTCCAGCTTTTTTCTAGGACAGTTTGCTTCCCCTATTCTCTTCCAGCCTATCGTCTGGGCTTATGGTATACAAAGATTATTTTTGATGGTATCATGTCTGGCTGTTTTAATTTCTATAATACTTTTTTTGACATATTACCGCACCGACTAAATACTTAAAAGTTTGATGTCATCCTGAGATTAACAAAGAAAATTCACACCAAAGAAACACTCTCTTTCCCCACAAACTCTTTCTCTTCGATCATAGTAACTGCCTGTTTTGCCATTTTATCGGTCTGAACGGCGATCTCTTTGGTTTGTTGTGTTACATGAGCATTTTCTTTGATTTGATCTGTTACTTTGGTGACACTGGTGTTTATTTTATCGATATCACTTAATTGCTCTTTTGATGCACGTTCTATCTCATGTATATAATTTATAGTATTTTCTATATTGCCGTTTAGCTTTTCATAACCGTCTATCATCTGACGTGCTACATCTTTACCATCTATACTTTTTTCAGATGCTATTTCTACAAGTTCTTTAATCTGATGTGCCGCTTCAGCACTTTTGGCAGCAAGTTTTCTCACCTCTTGCGCAACGACAGCAAACCCTTTTCCTGATTCTCCTGCGGTTGCCGCTTCAACAGCTGCATTTAAAGAGAGGATATTGGTTTGGAAAGCGATTTGGTCAATCACTGCGATAGCTTCATCTATAGCACTTACTTGTGTATTGATATCATTCATCGCCTCAACTGTTTGTAGAGCAAGATTTTCCCCTTTTGTTGCTGAAGATGTAACCTCAGTAGAGAGCTTTGACATATTTTGAACGTTATCACTATTGACAGAGATATTGTCTGTAATACTTGTTAGTGCTTTATTTACATCACTTAAGTATGTTTCAGTCTTAACAGAAGAGGTATTTAATGATTCTACATTATTTAGCAATATATCACTACTTCGATTTAGTGTTAGACTACTGCTTTTACTCTCTATCAGCATATCTGTAATCACGGTTTTTAACTCATTAATATGTTTAACAAGATTATCAAATACCCCGTCTGGTTCGATATGGTCAAGCTTTAACTCTTCTTTGTAGTTATGCTTAGTATACTGTACTAAAACCGCATTGATATGTTCAAAATTCTTTTTTGTTGCGAGTAACATTTCATTGACATCATTTTTAAATTCGTTTAAAACAGAGCTTGATGTTTTAGCTGTAATAACATCACTATACCAACCTTTTTTAACACGTTTAATCGTTTTTTGCGCTTGTGCTATAAAAATCTGTTCTTGAATGTGGTTGTCTTCGATAGATTGTAAATATTTGTTAAAATCTTCTGCCATCACACCTAGCTCATCATCCGTGTCAACATGAAGTCTTTTTTTCAAATCTCTATTTCCAGAAGAAAGTTCCCTAACAACTTGAATCA
>JALULO010000176.1 GCA_027056215.1 Campylobacterales bacterium
ATTTTTGATGCAACAAGGCGTAAAAATGTGATTATTTATAAGTAATAAAGGAGTATTTTTTGCTCTTGACAAAAAATGATATATGTGCTATAGTTATTGGTTACCTAATTTTTTAGGCATATAACCACATTGGTTAGTAATTATTATAGTCATATTATTATGAAAAAGTTTATTAGTTTTGCAGGTATTATAAGTGTTTTTATGGGACTTGCAGTTGCATCAAATTCATATGCTGCAACACATTACAGTAGTACATGTCACTTGCAACCAAAATCTGGTGATATTTTGGTTAATTTTGGTAATACAATTATTCTTTCTGATCGTTCACCAAATAATTTTGCAAAGAATGTATCTATTCCAGCTGGTAAATATAAAGTATCTTTAGAAGCATTTGATGGATATAAAGGACGTTCACACTCAGATCCAAAAGGACAAAGTAAAGAGCAATATTATGTCAAATTTCTTTCAAACGGACATACTATTGCAACATCTGGTACAACTGGAGATGTTCGTGATCGTGTAGAACAAGCATATTGGCGTGGAACAGTAAATAATTCTTTAAACATTGGAGGAAGTGTATCACGTATTATTGTGCAACATGCAGTACCATATCGCAATAAATATCCAAACAGTGTGAATCCAACATGTATGCTTTTAGAGCCAATCAAACCAGTGATAAATGGTGCGTGCGGTTCTGCAAATGGTAAAACCTTTGGATCAAAACCAACATCAGGATTATGTTCTGTGGGGAGTTTTAAAGGTATAGTTGGTAATGGTCCGTGGAGTTGGACATGTTTTGGAAGTAATGGTGGTTTTGATGCATCATGTCATGCAGATATTACATCACCACATTGTGGCAGTGCACAAGGTAAAGAATTTAAGAATACGCCAACATCAGGATTATGTAGTGTCGGTTCTGCAACAGGTATGACAACGACGACAACACATTTTCGATGGCAATGTACTAATGGCACAAAAGAAACATCATGTGTAGCTAACCGTTATATTCCTGTATGTGGAAATGATGTATTGGACAGCGGTGAGAAATGTGATGATGGTAATACAGTAAATGGCGATGGTTGTAGTGCAACATGTACTATTGAGTCAGCATCAATTAAAATCGTTAAAGATGATAATGACAATCATGACGATACTCAATCTGTAAAAGAAAATGCAAAAGCAACATTTACAATTACAGTGACAAACATTGGTGAAAAGTTACTTAAAGATGTTGAAATAACAGATCCAAAAGAATCAAATTGTAATCGTAGTGCAAGTGAAACAAAAAAATTATACAAAGGAGATTTGCTAGATGCAGGTGAAAGTTTTTCTTACACATGTGTTGATTCAAAGGTGTCTTCTGGATACACAAATATTGCACGTGTTAGTGCAACATCAGTTGATAATAAAAGTACAGTATCAGATAATGATAGTACAGTTATTACTCTGAAAGTGCCAGAGCCTGTGTGTGGAAATGGTAAGCTCGAATCAAATGAAAAATGTGATGATGGTAATACAGTAAATGGTGATGGTTGTAGTGCAACATGTACTATTGAGTCAAAACCAGAACCAACACCAACTCCAACACCACAAAAAGATGAAGAAGATAAAGATGATAGTGCAATTGGAAATCTTGTGTGGAATGACCAAAATAAAAATTGTATACAAGATGCAGGAGAAGGAGGTATTTCTGGCGTTAAACTTAAGCTATACAATGGTGATCATGTAAAAACAGATCGTACAAATTCTCGTGGTCGTTATAAATTTAAAAATCTTGAAAAAGGACATTATCGTGTTGTTGTAGCACAAGAAACTATTCCAGAGGGTTGTTACCAAGTATGTGATCCAGATGGAACAAAAATGGACCAAAAAACAAATGTAAAAGTAAAAGATGGCAAATATTATCGTAAAGCAGATTTTGGATATTATTGCTCAAGTACTACTCCAGTTGTTGCACAAAGTTCACCAAGAACAGGTGCTGGTTCGGTTGCAGGCATAGGTTCACTTATGGTGGCAGCGCTTTCTGCTGGATTTGTGTACAAACGTAATACAAAAAAATAATATAAATAGTACAAAAAGACTCACATAGTTGTGAGTCTTTTTTGGGCTCTATAATAAAATGTGTGGGTAAAAAACAAAAAAAGTAGCATAATATATAGGAAAACATAACCTTTTACATTAATTTTCCAAATATTATGCATACTTTCACTCATAATACTAT
>JALULO010000177.1 GCA_027056215.1 Campylobacterales bacterium
ACACCAAAACCACTAAAACCATATTCTCCTTGATTAAAAAGAAGTTTAGGACGCATCCTTCCAAAAGGAAACTTCAGTAGCCATACACCCAACCCTGCAACAACATTTGTCACAAAAACATACAGTGCCATCTGTGCATAGTATAACTTCCCCATTTTCTTAAAAATATAAAAAAGAAGAATCGAAGGAATCAAATACCAGTGACTCTTTCCCAAAAAAGAGAGTGATGAGATAAAATCTTCCCACCTGTTTCCATGAAGATCATGAAAATAGAGTGCAAGACCTTTGTCAATATAAAAATAAGCATAAATCACAGTCATCATAACGATGACAAATATCACAATATTTTTCGTTTTAAATCGCAAAGTATCTCCTAAAACATGATTATAGTTAAACAACAATTAGAACCAAATACTACAACTTATCCCAATCACTGGCATGTACCATGATGATATTTTGTGTCCTAAGTTTCGTCGTTGCTATAATATGGTTTTTATCAAACTTCTCTTTACGTTTTTTATAGGTGATAATCACACTCTTTGGGTGTGTTTTGATAAATGCATCAAGTTTTGCTTTGTCTTTAATGACTTTTAGATTTTTATGAAGTCTGCCAAGAAAATGAAACTGATCATGGTATTTTCGATCATGTACAATCACGATACCTTCTTGTTGCAGTTTTGAAATCTTTTGAGAAAACTTTGTTAAATCTTGTGCATCAAGATAGTTATGTAAAACAAAATGTACAGCAAAGATCATCACAACAGGACTCAAAGCAACTCTTTTTATCAACTGCTCTTGCACAGCGAACTGTTTATAGAGGAAATAGACTCCCATAGCTATCAACATAACTCCAGAAATCCAAAATGCTTTCAAATCTACATAAACTTCCAAATGCTTTGGTATCAAATAAGGTGCAACTAAAAAAGCAATACCAACAAGCAAATACAACAGACCAATAATCCTTGCACTAAAATACCCCTCTTTTTTATACAACGAAATCAATCTTGTAGCCAACAGGGCAAATGCTGGAATCTCTGGAACGATATAGTGCACCTGCTTACCACTAATCAGTGCAAAAATACCCAATGTTCCTACAATCCAAACAAGCAAAAAACGTAAGCCCTCATCTAAAAAATCTTTTTTACTGTTTTTCCATACACCAGCATAAAAAAACCATGGAAATGTTAGTAACGGTATCAGAGGCAGATACCACCAAAAAGGTCTACTATGAGCAAAAGAGTGTGCCACCCTACCCGCTGTTTGTCCCCAAAAAATAGCATTTGCATAAACTTCTCCACCTTTGATGGCAGCAGGTATCCCCCAGATTAAAGCAGCCCCTATTCCAGTGGTAACAGCTAAAACACAACCTATATAAAAACGTTTTCTTACTTTCTCTTTTGCCCAAAAGCCGGCAAATATAAACATCGGTAGCATATGTGCAACAACAACAGGACCTTTTGCCAAGATACCAAAACAAACCGAAATCATGAGCAGAAAAAATGCACTTTTTTTACCTGTTTGCATCGCTTTTATCAGCCCAAGGATTCCAAGTAAAACCCAAAATCCAAGCATCACATCAAACATCAGTAAAGAGGTGTAAAAACCATACATCATTGTACCAGCCAAGACCCAGCCGATCAATCTTGCACCTTTTTTATCTCCAGACCACAATTGCACATAGATCAAATAAGTCAAAACAACACTACCCAAACCAAAAAGTAAAGGGATAAATCGTACACTAAAATCATTGACACCAAAAAGCAGCCAATCCAAATGCATCATCCAAAACAACAATGGAGGTTTTTGATGATAAGGTTCACCATTGATCAACGGCACCCAAAAAGAGTGTTTATCAAACATCTCCCACGCAACGCTGATATAACGCGTCTCATCGATAATCATCAAAGGGCGAAAATAGATGCCGATAACAGCTGAAACAATCAAAATCAAAAAGGGAACTAGTAAATTTCTAAACATAGACACAGATTATAATCCTTTAAATTTTTAAAGTTTAGCATTATAGAATAGTTTTATTATACTCACCTGAGTATATTTTGGCATAATAATACTATGAAAAAGCAGATACCACTTACCATCCCAAATATACTAAGCTTATCTCGAATCATTTTAGCACCTTTGCTCGTTGTAGCAGGCTATTTTAGGATGGAAGTGTTTTTTTTCATAATCTTTGGACTCATGTTACTTTCAGATGT
>JALULO010000178.1 GCA_027056215.1 Campylobacterales bacterium
ATAAATTATATTATAACAGAGAATTATTTAAGTTTTACTTATCTATGATATTTTTTATATCCAATGAAATAGTAGTTCCTTGTTCTTTTTTTGTATCTATTTTGATAGTGATTTTTTCTTTGTCACAAAAATTTTTCACGATACTAAGCCCCAGTCCATAGCCGAGAGTTGTAGGGTTTTCTTGAAATGATTTTTCATAAACGATAAAAAGGTTTTTGGGATTGATTCCTATGCCCGTATCTTCGATATAGAGTTTTGCATCTTTTGTATAAAAATATACACTGCCATCTTTTTTGTTATATTTGATAGCATTGCTTAAAAGGTTGTCTATAACTTTTTCAAAACCATTTTTGTCTGTATAAAGTGAAATATTTTTCACGTTGTTGTTGATAGTGATATCTTTTTTGATATCTGCAAATTTTTGAATACTCTCATGAACAATATCTTGTAATAAAATATGTTCTTTTTCTATATATTCGATATTTTCTTTGATGTTGTATTCGATACTTTCATAAAGTTTTGTCAAGTTTTTGGTAGCATCTTGGATACGAGAAAGTCGCTTTTGGGATTTTTCATCTTGGTTTGTACGTTTAAGGAGGTTGACATTTGCTTGGATAGTTGCGATGGGGGTATTAAGTTCATGGAGTGTGTGTTCGACCATCTCTTTTAATTTCTCATCCGTATCTAACAGGGGTTCTATGATAGAAGGTGCTAAAAAATAGTACAAAAAAGCAGATAGTACAAGTAAAAGAGCATCACGGATATAGAGATTTGGTATGATTTGTATTAAGAAAGTTTGTGTGACTAAAACGATAGTGATGATGGCCATGATGATGATCAGATTAGAGAGTAAAAGGGTTGATTTTTTAGAGAGCAAGACGGTATCCTATGCCTTTGATATTGGTGATATGCTCTTTGCCTAAAAGTTTTTTGAGTTCATTGATATAAACACGCAATGCACCGTCACTTGGGTTCTCATCCCACTCCCAAAGTCTGGTTTTGATCTGTTCTTTGGAAACAACTTTATCGGGATGTTCTGTTAGTATATCAAGTAAAGAGGCGAGTTTTTTAGAAAGAGGGATACTCTTTTGTTCATGTAAAAGTATCTTCTGCTCTTTATCGTAAGTATAAATACCAATCTCCACAGATTGCAATGTTTTATGACTACGTTTTAAAAGGGCATAAATACGCATCAAAAGTTCATCTAAATCTACAGGTTTTTTAAGAAAATCATCAGCACCCATCTCAAAACCTTTTAAAAGTGTCTCTTTATCTTTGTACGAAGTCAGATAGATAGCAGGTGTTTTATTTTCACCTTTACGTAAAGATTCTAAAAGTTCTAAACCCGATAATCCAGGCATATTGATATCTAAAAGCAGTAAATCATAGTGATGTTCATAACACCTATCCTGTGCCTCTATCCCATCACTGCATAAATCTACACCAAAACCTTCTTCGGTTAAAAAATCTTCTAAAGTCTGTGCAAAAAGCAGATCATCCTCGGCTATCAATATTTTAATCATCCGATTATGATAGCGAATTTTGGTATAATACTTGGTTTTAGAGGTGCCCTTAAATAACTTTTTGTAACAAAGGTAAAAAAAAGTTATAAAATTTAGAGAAATTATTAAAGTTTTTCTGAAGTGGGTTGCGTGAATGTTGTTTTTGTGCTACACTGAATGCTAGAAGAAAAGGAGTAGGCTATGAAGTTTATATATGGATTTATGGTTTTGGTATTTGTCCTTTTAGGGGGATGTACATCAAATCACTCTGTTTCAAAGGATGACAATTTGAGTAGTAGAAATCTTCCTGACTCTGCATATCAGATTCTTAAAAGTGGGATATATCCTCATGATGGTGAACGTTATCTACATGGTAAGCAAACTTTTCTCACTTTTTACAGTGATGATGAAAAGGATATCAACGCATTTGAAAAAGAGTATACCTTATTGACAGGTGAAGTTGCACCGGTATTTGACGGTACAGTTGTTATTGCAAAGATGGGAACACAAAAAAACGGTGGTTATGGATATGGCGTTAAAGAGATTGTTGAAGGTGAGAAATATATAGAAGTTCGCTTATTGTTTAAAAAACCTTCTCTTGATGAAATTGTTACCATGGCTCTTACCAATCCATACATCGTGATTTTGTTACCAAAAAATCATAAAGAGGTAAAGGTCGTTCAAGAGTAGTCTGATGACTACTCTTTGATG